>CANBCO010000042.1 GCA_947367165.1 uncultured Coriobacteriaceae bacterium | reverse complement strand
CATATAAATGCCCGGATTCGCGATCGATGGTTACACGAACCCCGTATTCAAGGTGCAACTGATCGCTGTAGCTTTTGGCCAAGCTCTCTTCAAGCCGATCAAGCAGATACAACTCATCAATATGTTTTTCCTGACAAAGACCCATAAGGGCTTCCATTAACTCCGATGCCATCATCTATCCTTTCTTGAAAAAAGCGCATCTGTACTCGGTTTAAGCCGCGCCTCTTCCATCTCATCTTTTGCAAGCTCAACAAGCGTACCATCAACTTCTACCGTGATTTTCTCGGCGTCACATTCTTTCAATACACCTGTATATTTGAGTCGAGTTCCAACATGCCCATCAGACTTAAGCTTTACCTGAATACGCTCGCCCAAAAAGTGCAAAAAGTCTGCATCAAAACTCAACTTTCTCATAAGACCTGGACTTGAAACTTCAAGCGTATAAGAGCCCTCAAACGGATCTAACTCATCCATAAGCCGAGAAACCCACACGGTGGTCTCGTCGAGTTCTTCTGCTGAAATAGCATAAGGATGAGCAAGCGAATCAAAACGTAGCTCGACAATGGGATGCTGAGGACTTCCTTTTACATGAGCCTCTACCAGCGAAACGCCATGGTCTGCAGCCTGCTCGCTTACAGCAGTAACAATCTTATGTTCTACGCTCATACTAACCATGCGCTCGCTCCTTTCTTGAAAAAAAGAAGCGGGAGCGGAGTCGCTCCCACTTCCAGTCAGGCCAACAGTTACAAAAAAGTATGCCACAGAACAGAGCAGTTTGCAACCGAGGTTTTATTAGCAACAAACAACCCATATAGCATGCTTTCTTACCCGAGAAACCCGCAGCAAGCCTGCTGATACGAATAGAGGCACGTGCTCTGTTTGGGCGAAAAAGAATAGGGTGCGTGCTCAATTTAGGACGGCAGAAAGCGTAATCCTTAAGTTCGCTGGTAAATAAAACATGTTTTATTTACTTTTTAACCAATACCACTAGAAGTCCACTTCTGCGAGGGCCGTTTTAACAGCTGGTGTTACAAACTGTGCCACATCTGCCCCAAGCCGAGCCATCTCTCTTACCGCAGAAGAAGAAATGTAGCCAAGCTCGGGGTGAGCCATGATATAAACCGATTCTAGATTGGGATTAAGCTTTGCATTGATATCAGCTTGGGCAAGCTCATACTCAAAATCTGTGGTAGCCCTAAGCCCTTTCACAACGACCTGGGCGCGTTTCTCGGCACAAAAATCAACTAAAAGACCACTAAACCCAAAGACCTCCACTTCAGGAGAAACCGATGCCTTTACCAGCTCAATTCGTTTTTCCAAAGAAAAAAGCGGGCGTTTCTCACGCGAACTTGCAACAGCCACAATCACTGTATCAAAGAGCTTTTGTGCACGTGCAATGACGTCAACATGCCCAAGCGTAATAGGGTCATACGTTCCTGGAATTACAGCTATGCTACTCATTTTTCTCCTTTACGGTATACAGTGCCACAGAGGTTGATCCGTATTTTTTATCTTTTACAAGACGCAAAAACGGCAAAGATAACGGTTCCTTTTCTTGTGCCCGCTCGTGAACGATAAGAGCCCCTTTGCTTAAAAGCTCCCTAGCAAAAAGCGCAGTAAGAACCTCATTTGAAAGAAACGGATCGTCTTTATAGGGGGGGTCTAAAAAAACGATATCAAAACTTTTGCCACAATAGCTTTCTAAATTATTTACTATGTTTCCGAGAAAAACTTCGCATAGTTTCTCGGCAGATAAAACTGCAATGTTTTTTTGAAGGGTAAGCGCAGCTTTCTTGTCACGCTCACCAAACGTAACGTGGGCGGCCCCTCTGCTTAAAAGCTCAAGACCTACCGCTCCTGTACCTGCAAAGGCATCGAGCACGTATGCGCCTTTTAGCGATAGTGCTCTAGCGGCCAAAACCTGGGAGACAAGTGCTTCTCGTATCCGGTCTTGCGTAGGTCTTGTGCTACCACTTTGTGGTGCTTCTAAAAGGCGTCCTTTCCATTTGCCTCCAATTATTCTCACGACCTACCTCCTTGCGAACGTATGTGCTTATACCTGCTTAATACTTCATACGTAAGCGGCACATAGGTTGGATCGCGTAGTGCCTCATCGTTTTGTAACATTTCGCTTACTTCACGGTACGCCGCTTCCACAAGGTCTGTATCTTTTACAAGATCTGCTACAGAAAGTGTTGTCTCACCGCTTTGTTTAAATCCAACAATATCACCTTCGTGTCTGAGCTTTAAATCAAGTTCTGCAAGCTCAAATCCATCGTTACTTTTTTCTAAAGCTTCTAAACGCTGCCTAGAAGCACTCTTTTTGCTATACGGTGATGATAAGAATACCTTACCAGAAACGCTTCCTCTTCCAACTCGGCCTCTTAGCTGATGAAGCGTGGCAAGCCCAAATCTATCTGCATCCAAGACAAGAAGTGCCGTTGCATTTGGCACATCCACCCCAACTTCAATGACGGTGGTAGAAACTAATATATCGAGCTTATGATCTCTAAACTGCGCCATAATGTCATCTTTTTCCTGTGGTTTTAATGCGCCTGTTAACAAACCAACGCGCCAGTTTTTAAACGTTTGAGAAGATACATGCTTGTATACTTGCTCGGCCGATAAGAGTTTTCGCTCGCGCCCCTGCTGCGTTGCACCACCTTGCTCTTCTTTGCCCTCGTCTTCTTCAATACGCGCACACACCACGTAGGCTTGATGTCCTGCCTGAAG
The DNA here is from genome assembly GCA_947367165.1 of uncultured Coriobacteriaceae bacterium. Classification (GTDB taxonomy): domain Bacteria; phylum Actinomycetota; class Coriobacteriia; order Coriobacteriales; family Atopobiaceae; genus CANBCO01. Next base: position 2,503 of record CANBCO010000042.1, on the reverse strand, counting down.
TTCTTGTTCAATCGCGCCGTAGGCGATGTCTAGGTTTTCTGGGGTTAGCACAACAGTTTTGACTCCCGCGCCTGCTATAGGACGGTTTTTGATGCGAGAAACTTCTACGTCTCCATAGAGAGAAAGGGCAAGCGTTCTTGGAATTGGCGTTGCTGTCATGGTCAGCATGTCGGCAAGTTTGCCTTTCTCGGCAATACTAGCACGCTGTTCCACCCCAAAACGGTGTTGCTCATCAACTACTACTAAACTAAGCTTTTTAAACGTAACGTTTTTTGAAAGAAGTGCTTGAGTACCAAACACCACGCTAATCTTTCCAGAAGAAATACCTTTTTCGATGTTTGCTCGCTCGGCTTGAGGCGTTGAACCTGTTAGAAGTGCCCAGCTCACGCCTACAGCATCTAAAAGCTTGCCCACTTTTGAAGCGTACTGCGAAGCAAGCACCGACGTGGGAACCATAACGGCAGCTTGAGACTCACTATCTGCAGCAGCTACACATGCAAAGGTCGCAACAATAGTTTTTCCCGTTCCTACGTCTCCTAACAAAAGCCGATTCATAGGGCGGGTTCGAGCCATATCAGCCAAGATGTCTTTTACAGCCTGTTGTTGCTCTTCTGTAAGTTTAAAAGGAAGAGCCTTCCAAAGAGCTTTGATGTATTGTCCTTCTGTACTATGGCTATAGCCTTCTGTTGGCTCACCAAAAAGCGCAGCACGTGCGCGCAAAGCGAGCTGTAAACATATAAGCTCATCAAACGCAAGCCGCCTTCTAGCTGCCTCTGCCTCAGAAAGTGAATGCGGAAAATGAACGGCAGAAAGAGCTGCAGAAAGCCCCATAAATCCATAGTTTGTAAGCAAGTGTGATGGCAAAAAATCTAGCAGGCCACGCGTTTTTTCTAGCGCGTTTATCTCAAGACGGCGCATCCAGGCCGCACTAATGCCTTGCGTGAGACCATGCACAGGAACAACACGGGCATACGATTGTGCTTCAGCTCCAAGGTTTTCATGTGCTCCATGTTCTGCTACTTTTTCCCAAAAAGGGCTTGCCATTTCTTTGTAACCGTAGCTAAATTTCACTTTTCCTGAGACCGCAAGGATATCTCCTTCACTCACCTGCCGAGAAACCCAGGGTGCTCTAAAAAAGGTCACCTTTAATACGCCTGTGTTATCTAAAAGATAGACTTCTGTTACCGGAAACTTTCTTGTTTGTTTCACTTTGATTCTTCCCACGCTTCCCACAATTGTTGTCTCTTCCCCAATACGAGCCGCGGCTATAGAAGAAAGCTCGGTATAGTCAAGATAGTGCGTAGGAAGGTGTGACAAAAGGTCGCGAATGGTATAGATTGATAGCTTTTCTAAGGCCTTAGCTCGCGTTTCTGTAACGGCGCGTACTTTTGTTACAGAAGCATCAAGCGCAAGCGTTGCGTCAAATCGAGGAGTAGCTTTTGGAAACGTAAGGGCATCTACTGACATATCCAAAAAACTCCTTGCGTCTAGAAGCTATTCAATAGAGAAAATGACAGGATAGAGGGGCTGCTCTCCTCGGTGCGGATCTACTTCAAGGTCTGGCAACTCATCTTCTATTCGCTCTACAAGAGCATCTAGCTCATGCTGCGAAAAGTCCTGTCCCGCAAGAATAGTGAGCGTATCGCCCTCATCTTCTGTTTGCATTTTTGTAATGAGGTCAAAGGTCACATCAGAAACGTTTTCTCCCACAAGCTCAATCACATCATCTGTGATACCTATAACGTCTCCAGCCTTAATCGTGGTTCCATCTGCTGCAGCAGAATCACGTACGGCATGCGTAACCTCTCCCGTTCTCACTACTTGTGCAGCATCAGTCATACTAGCAACGTTATCTGCTAAGGTGAGGTCTTGAGACGCCACAAACATAGCTGCAAAAGCTTGCGGTACCGTCTTTGTGGGAACTACAGCCACTTCTCCTTCATCAAAAGCCCCGGCTGCAGCTTCGCTCGTCATTCTTACATTTGAGTTATTGGGAAGCACAATAATGTGGTCTGCATTAACGCGATTAATGGCGTTTATAATCTCTGCTGTTGAGGGGTTCATTGTCTGGCCGCCTTGAATGACCTCGTCTACACCTAACGATTTTAAAAGTTCTGCTTCTCCTGAACCTGCTGCTACAGCAACAAATCCAAAGTTTTTCTTCGATTCTTCAATGGCGGTTTTCTCGGCAGCAATAGTTTCTGAACGCTCTTTAGCCTCCAGATCCATATTGTGGATAAACACTTCAAAAATCTGGCCATATTCAAGCATGTAGGCAAGCACGTCTTGAGGTTGGTTGGTATGAACGTGCACTTTATACTCTGGGTCTTGCCCAACTAATAGCTCGCAATCGCCTTGTGAGGCGAGAAAGGCCAAGGTTTTTTCGGAATCAAAATTTGAAGCTTCAGCTTTAAAGAGAAACTCGGTGCAGTACCTAAACTCAGAGCCCTCCCAGTCATCGTTAAGCTCAATATGCACGTGTTCATTTACAGACTCTGTTGAA
>CANBCO010000041.1 GCA_947367165.1 uncultured Coriobacteriaceae bacterium | reverse complement strand
ACTTGGTGCTTATCCTTCCAACAAGCGTGTGTGCCTCTGATCTTGCAGCACAAATTGCCGCTCGCGTTTCTGGATGTGTGAGTTTTCATAATTAAAATGGCTGTTCGCAAGTGGGCCTAGATCAAGCGGTGACGATGGATGCGCTTGCTGGCTTTGCGGCGAATCCAAACGTTGCAAGCGTGCTCGTGCTCTCCCTTGGCTGTGAAGGATGCCAAAACGATGCAGTGGTTGACCTAATCAAAACGCGAACTAACAAAGAGATTAGAACACTTATTATCCAAGAAGCTGGAGGCGTTCAAGCGTCGTTTGAAAAAGGTATCAAGATAGCAGAAGACCTTGTGCGTGATGCACGCTTATGCACCCGAGAAAAAACACCCATTTCAGACCTTATATTAGGTACAAACTGTGGCGGTTCTGATACCACGAGTGGTCTTGGTGCAAACCCGCTTATTGGCGAAGTGTCAGATTGGCTTGTGGCTAAAGGTGGCACTTCGGTACTTTGTGAGACAAGCGAGTTTTTTGGCGGAGAGCATATTTTAGCCAGGCGTGCTAAAAACGAGGAAGTGGCAGGTAATATTCTTAAAATTGTGAAAGATTACGAGGATTACGTGCACCTCTTTGGAGCAGAGATGCGTGAAGGAAATCCAAGTCCTGGCAATATAGAAGGTGGGCTCACCACGTTAGAAGAAAAATCGCTGGGATGCATTCATAAAGGTGGGCACTCCCCAATAAATGCGGTCTATCCTTATGCAGGTGAACTTAAGAGTCACGAAGGGCTTGTGATTATGGATACCCCAGGAAACGACCCTTCTTCTGTAGCTGGACTTATTGCAGGAGGATGCCAGCTAGTGCTGTTTTCAACGGGCAGAGGGACAGCCACAGGCAATGCGCTCGCCCCGGTGTTTCGCATAACGGCAAATCCCAATACGGCACACACTATGCACGATGCAATTGACTTTGATGCGTCAGAGACTATCTACGGGCCTCGCACGATGGCAGAGTTGAGGGATGCTCTTCTCGGCGAGTTGGTGGCGTGTTGTAACGGAGAAAAAACGTGCGCTGAGCGACTTGGATTTGTTGAGACGGCGCTTCCGCACATTTGTAATTACATGTAAAAAAACTGCAGCTACATGCGCAGTTCGAGAGAGAGGATAACAATGGATCTTCACTTAGACGGAAAAGTCATCATCGTCACAGGTGCCTTTAAAGGCATCGGCAAAGGGATTGTGATGCGCCTTGCAAAAGAAGGTGCGATTCCTATTTGCGTTAACAGAAAAGACGGGGAAGAGGAGCGTTTTTCAAAGGAAATGCGCGAAATTACCGATACGTTTGAGATTTTCTTCCTTGATTTAAATGATACCGATGAGATTAAGTCAATTGTAGATGCAGTGGTTGAAAAGTACGGGCATATTGACGGAATTGTCAACAATGCTGGCAGAAATGACAATCTCGATTTAGAGTCTACTGCCTGGAAAGATTTTGAGGCAAGTCTTCATAACAATCTTACACACTACTTTGAGCTGGTACACCAAGCCGTTCCGTATCTTAAACAGTCACACGGCTCGGTTGTGAATGTTTCGAGCAAAGTTGCTTTGACTGGACAGGGAAAAACAACTGCCTATGCTGCTGCAAAAGGTGCCATTTTAGGGCTTACTCGCGAGTGGGCCGCGGCGTTACTTGACGACGACGTGCGCGTAAACGCCCTGGTAGTTGCTGAGGCCTGGACGCCTTTGTATGCAAATTGGATTAAAACGTTTGGGGATGAAGCAGCGCAAAAAGCACGTCTTTCACTCATTACCGATAAAATCCCTCTGGGAAAACGCATGACAACTGTTGAAGAGCTTGCAGATACCACAGCGTTTTTGCTTTCAGACCGCTCAAGTCACACAACGGGTCAGTGGATTACGGTGGACGGCGGCTATGTCAATTTAGACCGCGCTCTTACCTAAGGAAGTTTTATGAAAAACGTTACCGTTATCGATCGCACTTTCATCTGTGGGATCTTGATCGTCAATCGCTTCCTTGGCTTGCAGATACCGATGGTACTATTACGCATACCTATACGCTATCAGATTATTTGGAAGCTTGGGAAGGTATAGAAGGGGCTGATTTTCTCGGCGGAGTGTACGTAGAAGTAGACTGCGCAGATTGCTTACAAGAAGACGAGATTGTCTGGGAGCTGCTTACGCATGCTCATTCCGAGAAAATCTTAGGGTGCGCGATGCGCTCTCGTGTGTCTCCCTGGATGCGACTGCCGCTTTTCTCGGGAGCAGTGAGAGAGCCTCTACATATTCCGGCTGAGCCGCGTGGGCGTTGTTTAGAGCCAAGCTTTTTGGATGGATTGCGTGCGTTAGCTGCAGCTTCTATTCCGTTTGAATCGTGCAATCGTGTTTTAGAACTTAAAGATGCCTATGAGGCGTTTGCAACGGTGCCAGAAGCAACGGTTATCTTAAATCATGTTGGAAATGTAGAGAAGCTTGATACTGCATACAAGGATGCGATGAAGCGGCTTGCAACGTTGCCAAACCTGTATGTAAAAGTTTCTGGATTTCCTACCAAAGATAGTGCTTTTACTCAAGAACTGCTCGCTTTTATTCAAGCTACGTTTGATAAAAAAAGGCTGCTATTTGCTTCAAATTGGCCGGTTATTAAGCTCTACTCAAATTTACGTGACCATGTTGCAATTTGCAAGGACGTGTTTGGAGCTGACGAAGACTTTTGGTGTTATAATGCTCTCAGGGCATATAATATGACGGTATAAAAAGGAGAACCAGATGGAAAAACCATTGCTAGATGGCATATATTGTCCGAGTATAACTATCACAAAAGAAGATGGAACGTTTGACTTTGACGCCTGGGGCGCTCATTTTGAACATCTTATACAAGCTGGTATTAATGGTGTGTTACTCTTTGGCTCTATTGGTGAGTTTTATGCGTACTCGGTAGAGGAAAAAATCGAAGCACTTTCGCATGCGATTTCTGTGATTGATGGGCGCATGGATGTGTTGTTTGGCATAGGATCTACCAATATTGAAGAGTCCAAAGCACTTATGAAGGCGGCAAAAGAACAAGGCGCAACTGCGGTAGTTTCTATTCCTCCCTATTATTTTGGACCGAGTCCTAAAACATGCGTTAAGTATTATAAAGAGCTTGCAAAAGCTGCTGATATTCCTATTGTGCTTTACAATTTTCCGCTCAGAACAGGCATGGATTTGTCACCTGAGCTAGTGCGCGATATTGTAAAAGAAGTACCCAGCGTTGTAGGAATTAAAGATACAGTTGATTGCGCGAGTCATACCAGGCTTATGGTTAAGGTCGTTAGAGAAGTTGCCCCTGCTTTTTCAGTACTTTCTGGATTTGATGAGTACTATATGACTAATCGAATTAGTGGAGGAAATGGTATTTTATCTGGACTTACTAATGTCGAGCCAGAGCTCTTTGCAAAGATGAACGCAGCGTATGTAGAAGGAGACATGGATAGTGCCGTTGCTTCTGCAAAGCGAATTTCTCACCTTATGAGCATCTATGGCATTTCAGACCTTTTCATTTCTGCTATTAAAGGCGGCGTAACATGTAAAGGTCTTGAGATTTCAACGCGTATTAACGAGCCCGCACAACAGTTGAGTTCTGTTGAGTTAGACCAGATTAGAGAGCTTCTTAAATAAAGCTGCAGTAAAGTGAAGGGGGTATTTCTACGTTTTAGTTGTAATTTCTTTCTTTACCTGTTACTATGTCAAAAGGCAATTTTCCTAGTGAAAGGATGGAAAAATGAAAAAATTAGTAATGGCTTTAGCTTTTGCAGCAGCACTCTTTTGCACTGCATTGATTGGTGCTCCTCAAGCTCAAGCCTCCACGTCTCTTGCGTACATGAAGTATGACGCAGGGGCAAAAACGCTTACGCTTACAACGGTTGCGGACACAACAGACCCCAGCTATTATTCAATCAAAACCACTGGTTACACAGCAGATGATTTGCCGGGATGGGTAAACGATAAATTAGACGTAGAAAAAGTCATCTTTGATCAGAATGTAAAAGATGACGATTTTCTTCCTATTGCGATGTCGTATTGGTTCTATAATATGCAAAATCTAACAGAAATCGTAAACATTGATTACCTTGATACCAAAGAAGTGGTAAATATGCGCTACACCTTCGCTGGTTGTTCTTCTTTAGAGAGTCTCGATCTTTCAAGCTGGTCAACTGAAGATCTTCGTAATGTAAGTAATCTTTTTGATGGATGTAGTGAGCTTGAAGAAGTTAATCTCCCTTCAATGCCTTACATGCAAGTTACACAGTCCCAAATGTTTCAAGGATGTGATGCCCTAGGCTTTATCACTGTTCCTCAGTCATATACGTTTGATAGTGGTAGTGGTCTAAGCTATAGTGGCACATGGTATGGTGAAGTGGACGAGCAATATAGCGAAATTACGAAGCCGTCCAACATTTCATTTAACGAATTTTTATCAAAACAACCTGCTGGAAGTTATGTTTCCTTTATAAAAGATAGCTATGTTGGTGTTCATGTAAAATGGGACCAAACAAACTCTACGCTTACTGCTGAGTATGGTGCCATAGAACCTGCTCTTCTCGGAAAAAGTGTGTGGCCAATTAATCAGCAGTATTCTCCTGATAATTTGCCTGGCTGGGTTCTTGCAGGCGATGCTTCGCAAGCGACAACGTTTATTTTTGACGATTCTTTGAAAACACAAGGATATGCGCCCGATTCACTTGCCTGCTGGTTTTACAATCTTTCTAAACTGACCACCATTTCTAATTGGGACAATTTAAATGCAAGCAAGGTGACAGACATAGGGTATATGTTTAGCGGAGCTTCCGCACTTATTGATTTGACTATTAATTTGCATTCAGCAGCTATTATTAATGCCGACTATGCATTTCAAAAAATGAGCAATTTAGAGAGCCTTGATATATCCTCGCTTTCTTTTGCAGAAAATGCTAATCTTAATTTTCTCTTTAATGGACAGTTAAGACTAAAGAAATTTACAGCTCCTTCGACGTTCTTCTTTACCACTTTTTCTGGTTTTGACTTTAATGGTGCACCAGCTTGGGTAGGTTGGGACGGATCTTATACCGCATCTGCTTTTAGCAGCATGGCAGGCAAGAACTACAGTGAATGGAATACATATATCGCAGCTTCTCAAGGAACTGCGATGTTTTCACGTGAAGCGATGAAAGCTGTTGCTATGGTAGATAGCGCTACTAAAACGCTAAACTTCACCGAAGGACTTG
>CANBCO010000040.1 GCA_947367165.1 uncultured Coriobacteriaceae bacterium | reverse complement strand
ACTTTGTTGTGAATCATCGATTGGTCCATCATTGAAAAAGGGCGAAAAGAGAAAGCTTGCATCTCCTGTTAGCCCCGAACCGTCTTCAAAGGTAATCTTGTGAAGGAAAATATGTTTATTTGCATCCAAGTCTTGCTTAAAAAGAGCACGCAACGCTTGTGCGTCAACCACGCCACTCACCGTACATTCGTGCGTGGTGGTATCATAAGTCACCCCATCAAGGGTGAGAGGTTGTGCTTTGACTTGCCGAACAAACGGGGCAAAACAGGCAAAACCAAATGCTAACATAAGCAGAATCGCGCTAAAAAGTTGAATGTTGTGATGGGGGAGTTTATTGAATTTCATACTGCGCCTCTTCCTTTTTGTTTAATGTGCCTCTTTCAGTATATGAGGTTCTAGGTATGAGGCATAGAAGTTATTTGAGTTCATTAAAAAAACACATTTAAGCAAGGCCGTACCATTGTTGATTTATAAAGACCCCTCCTTTGTTTTTTTTGTCTATGTACTTCTAAAAACTGCTATACTTAACTTTAAAGCACGATACCTTTTACCACAAACCAAACATAAGGAGTAGCCAATGAGATGTATGTGTAAAACTAGACAACGGGTGTCATTTATCCTTCTAGCATTTTTATTGTTGACCCTGGGTTTCTCGGGAACGTTTTGTTCATCTTCTGCCATGGCAGCCCAAACGTTAACTTGGGATAGTACTACTAAAACACTTACGATGACTGGCGACACGACTGGAGCTGACATAAGGGCAGCAACAACGCAGTATAAAGACGAAATGCGCCATTTTGTATTTGCTGAAAACCCTCATAATCCGGGCAAAGGCTTTGCCGTCACAACATCTCCTTCAATAGCGTCTTCTACTCCGTTAGGACCTATAGAGGGCCTTTTTTGTGATTGTAGCGCACTTGAAAGTGTCGCAGGACCAGTTACCTTCAACCAGTTTGATCTTGCCGCGGGTCTTGCTAATACGTTTAAGGGCTGCTCGAGTTTAACTTCCATCTCAAGTTTAGCCCAATGGAACTGTGCTCTTAACGAAGGAACTGAGATACAAATTAGAGACTTGGACGGGATGTTTAGCGGATGCACTTCGCTTGAGGATATCTCGCTTTTAAGTACCTGGGCTACTAAAATGGATGGAGTATATAGCGTAAAAGATATGTTTGAAAACTGTGTAAAACTTTCTGATATTTCTCCACTAGCTTCTTGGTCAGGACACCTTGAACTTCTACAAAACCTTTTATATGTTTTTTCTGGCTGTTCATCTTTAAGCGATCTTTCAGCTCTTAGCGGATGGAAATCTGAGAAAAACTTCGTCCAAATGACAGGAGCCTTTTCTGGGTGTACGGCACTTAAAACTATTGAACCTTTAAGAGCATGGGGACCTTATACTCAAAATACAGTATTTATTACTGGTCTATTACAAGGCTGTTCTGCGCTCGAGGACGTTACGGCATTAGAAGATTGGGACTTTACTTCCTTAACTAGCATGGATAGTCTATTTGAAGGTGATAGTAAGATTCCACAAGAGCAATTTTCTTTTATGGCAAAGATAGATGTTGAGAAAATGACAGTACTTACGAGTATTTTTGAAGGGTGTACTCAATTGACCGATATTTCTTTTATGGCAAACTGGAATGTTTCCAATGTCACAACTGCGGCTAGTCTTTTTAAAGACTGCAGCTCTTTGCAATCATTAACTCCTCTTAAAAACTGGCGTTTTACTTCAGGGATTGTGGTCTTTAGCGGAACTTTTGCTGGGTGTTCTTCTTTAACGTCATTAGAAGGGATTGAAGGGTGGGTTCCAAAAGCTTCGAGTATGCTTCTTATTGGTACGTTTGCTAATTGTACCTCTTTAGTGGATTCGTCTGCTCTTGGTTTTTGGACACCGGCGTCAAACGTAACTTCTACTTCAGATCTTTTCTTGGATTGTAATATGTTACAAGTAGTTGACCTTTCTTTTATCCCACTTTCTAGTGTTATTTTACAGAGCAATATGTTTAAGGGAGAGGGCGGATTTCTTCCCAGTTTATGTAGTATTGTTTTTACAAAAGGTCAAATTCCTTCTAACTTTCCTGGCTCCGAAGAGCTTGATAGCTATTTTGATTACAACTTGGCCTGGTATATAAAAGAAGATGGCTATCAAACTAAGCTAACTTCTTATGATGAGTTTAAAGCTTACCAAAACAGTATTCCTGAAGGCGAAAAAAGAACGTATGTCGCCAGAAAGGCTATTACTTTTGACGCTGGTGAGGGAAAGTTTGAAAGCGGCTTTTCTAAAGAATCGCACATATATCTTTTAGGCGACCAAGTTGTTTTTCCTGAAGACGCAAGTCTTGAAGGCTCAGAGCTCGTGGGCTGGGCATCAGATACAGGAGAGCTACTTGTTCCTGGGGCAGAATTGTCGTGTAAGGATGCTTCTTCACAATATAGTGCTGTTTGGAAAAAAGATGCCGGTTGGTCTTGGAGCCCTGAGGGCTGGAGATTTGTAAACGACAATGGGGAGTATGTGACTAACGCTTGGATTTTTGTGGGAGATAGCTGGTATTACTGTAATAGCGATGCGTATATTTCTCAAAATTGCTGGCAGTGGATAGATAACGCCTGGTATGGTTTTTGGGACTCGGGTGCTATGTGTAAAAACTGGATTTGGGATAACACCTATCAAGCATGGTTTTATTGTGGTGACTCAGGCGCTATGGTGCATGGAACGTGGAGCTGGATTGATGGTGAGTGGTACGGATTTTGGTATAACGGGAGTATGTGTAAAGGGTGGATTTGGGATACGGATTGGAACGCCTGGTTTTACTGTTTTAACTCCGGTATTATGGCAAAGGATACGTACATAGAAAACTGGTGGGTGAACAGCTCAGGGGTTTGGGTGCATTAAAAGTGTAACAAAGCTACATGTAACGTGCATTACGCGGCCGATAAACACATGCTCTTTTTTGGTTTCTATAAAAGAACTGAAACGTGTGCGGGATACTCATCGTGCTAAAAGCTAGCACAACAGGAGAGCAGAAACCATGCTTCAAGAAACACCAATACTTGCAAAAGACACAGACGCTGCAAAAGCCATATACGAACAGTCTTTTCCAGTAGAAGAGCAAATTCCGTTTCAAAGCATCTGTAAAGCCGCAAAAGCAGACGCAAACTTTTTTGCGAGTGGCTTTTATGACGACAAAGAGCTGGTGGGTTTCTCGGCGTATTATGTGTATAACAAAGTAGTGTATGTGTTGTATTTGGCGGTATCTAGCAATTCTCAAAAAAAGGGGTACGGAACAGAAATTTTGTCTCACATCAAAGAAAAGTATGCGCCCAAAAGTATCGCGTTAGACGTAGAACCTATAGATGACTTGGCAGACAATGCTGCTCAGCGCATTCGGCGAAAAGCTTTTTATGTTAAAAATGGTTTTAAAGAAAGCACATTTTGCCTTAGATACTCTGAGGGTAACGAGCTTTTTGACCTCCTTTATTACGGTGATATGCTGGGCAAAGAGGAGCTCCATGAGCTTTTTACAAATTGTCCGGTTAAAGAGTTTATGCCAGGGGCTATTTTAGACCGCGCATAACAACGCTTCCGAGAAAACCACCACATGCTTCTAGGCCTTTTTTAGAAAGCCTCGCTTTATATAGCACTTTTTTTGCGAGCCGTGCTACACTTAAAATCAACCTTTTGGCGTATGCGAGGTGACAGTTGATTTACACACTAACTTGTAATCCAGCGCTCGATTGGATGATGCTGGTCGATTCATTAGAAGAGGGAAAGACCAATAGGGCAACCTCCGAAGCACTTTTTCTGGGCGGAAAAGGCATAAACGTATCGCACATGTTGCAAAATCTTGGCACCAAAACGTGCGCTTGGGGCTTTTTAGCAGGTGCTACAGGAGCGGCGATTTCTGCCTTGCTTAGAGAAGCGCAGATTCCTTCAGATTTTATTACGCTCTTACATGAAAACACGCGCATTAACGTGAAGGTAAAGCGCATGGAAGGTAAGCAGTGTGTCTCAGAGACAGAGATTAATGGACGCGGCCCTCACGTAAGTGCTGAGGACATTTCGCGTTTGAAAACACAGGTTGAAGGCCTTAGCAAGAAAGATACGTTGGTTTTATCGGGTTCGCTTGCCCCGGGATGTCCTGCCTCGCTTTACCAAGAGCTTGCAGAGATTGCTGCTTCAAGAGAGGCTAAGGTAGTGGTGGACACTACTGGAAGTGCGCTTTCACTCGCATTAGCCGCGAATCCGTTTTTAATTAAGCCTAACAATGAAGAACTTGCAGAGCTCTTTGGTATTTCAAAAGACGATACTTGTGCCCTTCATGCCTCGGCAATTAAGCTCGCCGAGAAAACCCACGGCTTTGTTCTTGTAAGCTGTGGAAAAGAAGGCGCATTTTTAGCTGGGAGCAGAGGTATCCTTGGAACCAGCAGAGCTCCTTCAGGCGTGCTTGTGAACTCAGTTGGTGCAGGCGATTCTATGGTGGCCGGTTTTATTGCAGGCTATGTTCGCACAAAAGACCCGCTAGAGGCTCTGGCACTCGCGACGGCAGCCGGTTCTGCAAGTGCGTTTACCCAAGGGATTGCTACAAAAGAAGCCGTGCTAGACCTTGTAAAACATGTAGAGATAAGGTGTTAGAAAGAATCTTACATGAAAATCATTGACTTGTTATCCCCAGATGCCATAAAATATACAAGCGGCGAACAAAGAAGGCCATGAGCGTTTTATTAGTTGTTGACAACACACAAGAACAGGCGAAAGCTGCAGCTTCTGAGCTTACAGGTGCGCTTGAGCGTTTGGGTTATGACGTAGAGCTGGCCCCCAATCCGCGTCTTTGTTATAAACCGGATTTGGCTAAGACCGGAGTTGAGCTCGTGGTTTCTTTGGGAGGCGACGGCACTCTTTTGCGCGCTGCTAACATTGTGCATTATTCAGGCGTTCCCATTTTAGGTATTTCCTATGGGCACCTGGGCTTTTTAACAGCAGCTCCAGGTTCTGAGCAGCTTACCTTCTTAGAGTTAGCTCTCGCAGGAGAGCTGCATTCTTCGAGAAGGGCCTGTCTAGAAGCTGATGTGACTTTCATAAAAGAGGGGGAGGTTTTCTCGGAGAAAAATCTTTTTTGCTTAAATGAGATCGCGCTTTCTCGAGGAATTGACGGCGCAATTGTGGCTTTTGACGTCTCGGTTTCAGGAAATCCCATTACAAGCATGCGAGCTGACGGCTTTGTGGTGGCGAGCGCAACGGGATCTACGAGTTATGCCTTATCTGCAGGAGGTCCTGTGGTAACACCAGATTTTGGAGGCATGATTTGTATTCCAGTAGCTCCACACACCATTAT
>CANBCO010000039.1 GCA_947367165.1 uncultured Coriobacteriaceae bacterium | reverse complement strand
GGCGTGTTCGGGCGTCAGTCCAAGTCCGACCGCGCTATCGTGGCGGCGGCGATGGAGGCTGCCGGAATTGCGCACAAGGCGCGCGTGCGCCTCGCGGAGCTGAGCGACGGCGAACGCCAGAAGGTGATGATAGCGCGGGCTGTGGCCCAGCAGACGCCGCTCTTGCTGATGGACGAACCGACGAGTTTTCTCGACGTCGGCGCCCGCATCGACACGATGGCGCTGTTGCGTCGGCTCGTCGACGATGCGCCCGGACGGACGATGAGCGTGTTGCTGAGCACGCACGACATCGGCCCGGCCTTTGCCGTGGCTGATGACATCTGGGCCGTGGACCCGGCAAAACACACCATCCTCACGGGGCCGAAGGCCACGATTGCTTCGTCGGGGATACTCGACCGCCCCTTCGCCGGCCTCCTCGCCGTCGTCCTCGGCGGCAGCCAGGGCATCGTCCATCTTCGCTTCCATGGCCAGCAGACGGGCGCGCGCCACGTCCGCCTCCGAGAGCGGGATGCACTTGATGGCCACGTCGCGCTTGAGGCGCGTGTCATAAGCGTGCTGCACCGTGCCGTAGCCCCCGGCTCCGGCCTTGCCTATGATGCGGTATCTGTCGAGTATGAGCTGTTGGCGGGCCATGCGGCCGGCTGCCTTCCCGGTTGCGTTTCTGCTGCGTTTGCGCTCGGATGCGGCGAGCCGCTCCCGAGCGTGGTTTCGATGGGCTGAATCCTACCACATCGCGGCCGCCGGGAGCTTCGTCGCGCCCGGCACGCGCACATTCTCCGAAATTCCCCCTTGCGCAGGCCGAGGCGCTGGGGTAACATATCCTACGCTTTCGGCGCAAGCCGGGGCCGTCTAGTGCGGGTGTGGCGGAATTGGCAGACGCGTACGGTTCAGGTCCGTATGAGGGTTTCCTCATGAAGGTTCAAGTCCTTTCGCCCGCACCAACGACGACGCAAGGAGCGACATGAGCAATGTAGCTGCACAAGACCCCACAACTACTGAAGCCTGGGCCCGTTTAGCCGAGCATCACACAGAGATGTGTGCAGAAGGTTATTCACTTAAAGACTGGTTTTTAAAAGACCCTAAGCGAGCTGAGGTTTTTTCGCACAAGGTGTGTGGGTTTTACTTTGATCTTTCAAAAAATCTCATACAAGAAAAGACGATTCAGCTGTTATGTGAGCTTGCTCGCGAGGTGCACCTGGAACGCCGTCGCGATGCCATGTTTGCTGGTGAGCATATCAATACCACCGAAGATCGCGCCGTTCTTCATACAGCACTTCGTCGTCCGGCTTCCGAAAAAGGCACAATACTGCATGGCGACCAAGACGTGGTCAAAGACGTTGTAGAAGTGCGCGAGCGTATCTACGCTTTTGCGGAGCGCGTAAGAAGCGGCGAGTGGAAAGGTATCACCGGAAAACCCATTAAAACTGTGGTAAACATAGGAATTGGCGGATCTGACCTCGGTCCTGCCATGGCCTATGAGGCTTTAAAACCTTATGCAGACGCTGGGCTTTCTGCGCGGTTTGTCTCAAATGTAGACCCTAACGATTTAGCCGAGAAAACCGCCGACTTAGACCCAGAAACCACGCTCTTTATCATTGTTTCAAAAACGTTTACTACACTGGAAACGCTTACAAACGCGCAGGAAGCAAAAGACTGGCTTATTGGAAATCTTCGCATTGCTGGCGCGATTCCGTACACGCTCGAGGCAACGCAAAGTGCCGTTGCTCACCATTTTGTGGCCGTTTCAACTGCGCTTGATTTGGTGAAGGACTTTGGTATTGACCCAGAGAACACCTTTGGTTTCTGGGATTGGGTAGGAGGGCGCTACTCGGTCTCGTCTGCAGTTGGAACTATTCTTGCTGTAGTGCTTGGTCCCAAGCGGTTTGAGGATTTTTTGCTCGGAATGCACGAGATGGATGTCCACTTTTTAACCACGCCGCTTGAAAAAAATGTTCCGGCACTTATGGGGCTCATTAACGTGTGGTACGTGAATTTCTTTAAGACACGTTCTCACGCTGTCCTTCCATATAATCAGTATCTCAGCCGTTTTCCAGCGTATTTGCAGCAGCTTACCATGGAGTCTAACGGAAAAAGCGTTCGTTGGGATGGGCATCCGGTGACGTGTCACACAGGAGAAGTGTTTTGGGGTGAGCCCGGAACAAATGGACAGCATGCGTTTTACCAGCTGCTTCATCAGGGCACTTCGCTTATTCCTGCGGACTTTATTGCGTTTGTAAATACGGCGCACCCACAAACTGTTAATGGCCAAGATGTGCAAGAACTTTTCCTTTCCAACTTTTTGGCGCAAACGCGTGCTCTGGCTTTTGGCAAAACCGCCGAGGAAGTGCGTCGCGAAGGCACTCCCGAACCGATTGTTCCGGCGCGGGTTTTCTCGGGTAATCGTCCTACCACTTCCATTTTTGGCGTGGACCTGACACCATATGCGCTCGGTGCTCTTATTGCATTGTATGAGCACATTACGTTTACACAAGGTGTTGTGTGGGGCATTGATTCGTTTGACCAATGGGGCGTTGAGCTTGGAAAACAGCTAGCCAAGCAGATTGTGCCTGCGCTTCACGGAAAACAAGAGGCGATTGCTTCGCAAGACGCGTCTACCCAGGCGCTTATTGCCTTTTATGCTGCAAACAAACGGCAGGAACAATAAGTATGCTTGCATGGGCTCTTGCTTTATTTGATGCATGCTTGTTAGCCATTGCGCTTTTTGGAACAGGCTTTTGCATTTTACGCTGCTTTTCTTTGCCGCGTTGGATTTCGCTTGTATTGGCTCCTATCATTTCGCTTTTTGTTCTTGCGCTTTTGGCTACCGTGTATAATGGCGTTATTTTGGCAAATTATTACACGCTGGTATTGTTGCCTTTTGCCGTTGCTCTTTTGGTGCGTTTGCTTTTGCAAAAACGCAGAACTGGCTCGTTTTCTTTTTCGCTTCCGAGAAAAAAAACGCTTCTTCTTTATGCTACGTTTGTGCTGATAGCACTTTTCTTGTTTGTAATCTTTTTTATAAGAAGTGAGGGCAGTGCAAACAATTACGCCTGGCTCGTTGACAACTCTCACCACTTGTCTGTGGCGCAAATGCTTACGCAAAAAACTAACTGGTCGCCTTTTGATCCCTGGTCGTACACGTATTATCCAGCGGGACAAGATCCTTTGGGTGAAAATTTGAATACCTTTTATTTTTATCCTCCGCTTTGGCAGTGGATTGTCGCGCTTCCTGCTACTGTGGTTTCGCAAAACATTGCTGTTTCGTGTAATGGTGCTCTTTTAATGGTGTTTGTGTTGTTAGTGCCGACATCAATGTATGGATTGTTACGCGGACTTAGCAACAATAGTGGTGGTATTTTGCTTGCAGGAGCTGCCGTAACACTGGGCTTTATAACGTATCCGTGGCTTCTTTGCGAATGGGGTCCACTCTATCCAAACATGCTCAGTTATGCGCTTGTTCCAGCAGGTGTAGTCGCTTGTTTTTTATTCTGTGGGTTTCTCGGAAAAGAAACGAGCGGTTTTAAGAAGCGTCTTCTTGGTGGCTTTTTGCTCCTGCTTTCTTGCCTTGTGATTATGCTTGCACAGCCAAATGGTGTCTTTACCCTTGGCATTATTCTCATTCCGTTTTTGGTTTGGCAGGTTTCAAGAATTCCTTTGGCAATCGCTGCTCTTTCAAAACATCGCGTGATAAGGACGGTGTTGCGTGTTGCATGCGGTTTACTTACGCTTGTTGCCATTAAATACGTGTGGAGTTTTTGTATTAGAAGCTCTTTTATGGCAGGTGTTGTGACGGCCGACTGGCCTGCTTTTATTGATGAAGAAAACGTGTTTTCCTATATCTTGCTTGGGCATTTGGGTGTTGGGTACTCTATTAAAGTGTGGCCGCAATATGTTATTGCAAGCTTGGTGCTTGTGGGTTTTGTTGCGGCACTTTGGGACAAGCGAGCGCGTTGGTTAGCCGTAAGTTATCTGCTGCTTGCCTGGTTGTATGGAATAGCAGCCTCGAGTACGGATCCGTACAAATGGTTGTATGTGGGCTTTTGGTATAACGATTCTTTTAGATTGAGCTCTGCCCTTGCGCTTGCGGGCGTTCCTTTGGCAGCGTATGGTTTGGCGACATTGGGCTATGGGCTTTCTGGAGCGGTGCGGCGTCTATTAAAACGAGTGCCTCGCGTTCGGCGTTTGGCGCCTTTCTCGGCTGGAGCGATGGTGACCATGGCGTTTTTTTGTGGCTTAAATTATTGGGTAAGTCCTCGATTTTCTCCTACGGCGTACCCTGCAAAATACCCGCTTGTCTCGGCGTTTTATCCCGATATGGACATTCCGTGGGGCAGGCCTTTTCAGCGAACTGAGTATCTAATTGCACGCAGCATGAATCCTGAGTGTCTTACCCGGGTCGCCGAGAAACGCGCCTTTATGCAGCAGGTATCCCGCATAACGCAAGATGAGTACGTGATGAATTATCCGCTTGATGGGTCACTTTTTGGCTTTCCGTGTGAGGGCGTCTCCACATTTGTACGGAGCAGCTCCTCTGCCATTGAAATGGGGCCTTTGGTAAATGATATTGCAAAGCATCTTGATTCTTTAGCCGAGAAACCCGAGCTTGCTGCTTATTTGCAAAGCCAAGGGGTGAATTATGTGATGCGACTTGAAAACGAAGAGTCTAACTTGGCAGCTTATGTGCAGATTCCAAATTATGATGCGTGGTCTGGTTTTATGCACATAAACGAGCACACCCGCGGTTTTGAGCGCATTTTGTCGCAAGACGGAATGGAGCTCTATAAGATTCACTGGGAGGAATTGTAGTGGCAGGTTCTAAAAAAAGACACGGTGCAAAAGTGGGTGCAAAAAAGGAAACGTTTACAATCCCGGGAGCGATTCCCGCTACCGCTTTGTTTGTGAATTATACGGTGCTTACAAATAAGCTCATAAAAGAGGGCTGCTCGATTACGGTTTCAAGTGTTATGCGGATAACGTATTTGTTTTTGGGCGTTATTATTGGGGTGAGTGCAATCGTATTTAGGATTCTTTTTGAAATACCCACCCTTGCGGTTGTGTTGGTGCTTTTGGTTGGTTTAATTACTGTTTGGCAAGGCTCGCATCTTCCTGCCGAGAGTGCGCGGGCTATTATTTCTCGCCTAAATAAGGGGGATGGTAGCGAGCGTGAACGCTATCTTTGGGCAAACGATACCGGGTTTGGCGTGTATGTGAAGGGTGTATCGCAGACGTTTGAATGGGACGCCGTGAAGCTGGCAGTTGCTACGGAGCGCGCGACGTGCTTGGTGCTCAAAGCAAACTCTGTGCTTTTGGTCCTAGATAACGAAGGATTTTTGAAAGGTACTGCGCATGGCTTTCAAGAGCTTTTGGCTGCCCATGTTATAAAACCCGAGCAAAACGCATTTGTTATCTGGTGCGACAAAACGGTGTATAAGCTCTGTCTCTTATACACATCTCCGAGCCCACGAGACGTAGAGGAATCTCGTATGAC
>CANBCO010000038.1 GCA_947367165.1 uncultured Coriobacteriaceae bacterium | reverse complement strand
TCCTAAAACAGACCGGAAATCACACCTTCTCCATCACAGTCGATTTTCTCGGCGGCGGGATGTTTTGGAAGCCCTGGCATTGTCATAATCGCACCCGTAAGCACACGCACAAACCCTGCTCCTGCATCAACTTTGACTTCTCGTACTGTTATATCAAAGTCACGAGGCGCGGCCAACTTGCTCGCGTCGTCAGAAAACGAGTACTGCGTTTTTGCAATGCAGACCGGAAGCTCGCCAAAGCCTTCTGCTTCCAGGCGCTTTATCTGCGCTTCAGCCTTAGGAGCATACACCACGCCTCGCGCTCGGTAGACGCGCGTGGCTACCGCAGAAATGGCTGCTTTAAGAGGCGTTCCAGTTGCGTATGAGAAAGAAAAGTGGGGTTTCTTGGAAAGTAAGTGAAGAACGGCTTGTGCGAGGTCAAGGCCTCCTTCGCCACCTTTTTCCCACACATTTGATTCACACATCATAATCCCCAAAGGCTCCAAGGCTTCGCGTACAGCGGCAATTTCTTCATCCGTATCAGCCGAGAAACGATTAAGTGCGACGACTGTGGGCAATCCAAAGACTTCCACCATGTTTTGGGCGTGACGCACCAAATTGGGAAGCCCTCGCTTAAGCGCCTCAACGTTTGGCGAGCTCAACGCGTCTTTTGAAACACCACCGTTATACTTAAGCGAGCGAATCGTGGCTACTACCACAGCACAGCTTGGCTTAAGATTGCCTGCCCTACATGCGATATCGCAGAACTTCTCGGCGCCTAAATCTGCACCAAAGCCGGCTTCGGTGAGGGCGATGTCGCCATAAGAAAGCGCCATGTAATCGGCAACGAGCGAATTGCAGCCGTGTGCGATGTTTGCAAAAGGACCAAGGTGCACAAAGGCAGGCGTGCCTTCGAGCGTCTGGACCAAATTGGGTGACAGGGCGTCTTTTAGAAGCGCACACATCGCTCCTTCTGCGTGAAGTTCGCGCGCGCGGACGGGCGCTTTATCAAACGTGTAGCCAATGACGATGCGGCCAAGGCGCTCTTTTAGATCGGCAAGCGAGGTAGAAAGTGCCATTATCGCCATTATTTCTGAAGCCACCGTAATCTCAAAACCATCTTCACGTGGCATCCCGTCGACCACGCCGCCAAGGCCATCTACTACGTGACGAAGCTGACGGTCGTTCATGTCTACACAGCGCTTCCAGGTAATTTGGCGCGGGTCAATCCCAAGTTCGTTTCCTTGCTTGATGTGGTTATCCACCATAGCTGCAAGTAGGTTATTGGCAGCACCTATCGCGTGAAAGTCGCCGGTAAAGTGAAGGTTAATCTCTTCCATAGGAATGACCTGAGCATACCCACCTCCGGCAGCGCCTCCTTTAACGCCAAAAACGGGACCGAGCGAAGGCTCGCGAAGTGCTAACACAGGATTTTTGCCCAACTTTGCCAGGGCATCTGCAAGACCAATAGTGGTGGTGGTTTTGCCCTCACCTGCAGGCGTGGGATTCATGGCCGTCACGAGCACAAGGTGAGCCGGGTGCTCCTTTTTGGGCGCGTGCGCAAGGGCAGAAAGGCGTACTTTTGCCTTATCCGTACCATAGAGCACAAGGTCTTCAGGAGAAATCCCCAGTTCAGCGGCCACATCCTGAATGGGCTTGCCGTGCGCTTTTTGCGCTATTTCGATATCTGACAACATTGGCGCGGCTCCTTACTCGGCTTCTTTAATGGCTTTATCAATAGTAGCGAGGTCATCTGGCACTTCCAAGGCGGCAATGCCATAATGTGCCAAAAGTGCCGCCGACTGCGCGCGTCTCAGTGCCGCAAGTTCCTGAAGTGCTGCACGGTCCTGCTCGCTTTGGCTAGACGAAATCTGTGCTAAATAGGCATCTGCTACCTTATCGAGCACATATGCTATATGCCGAGAAACCATCTCCCCCGTTCCCCCAAGCGTCACCATAAGGACAAACGAATCCGGCTCAAGCGCAAGCACAGTATTGGGATCTAGCTCAAGCAGCTCGCCAATTGCCTCTTCGGTCTCGCCAACGCCGCTTGGATCCTTTTTTATGAGTGCTTTGTCAAGCGTAAACGTCGCACGCTCGCTAAATTGCTTAATAAGCCGGGTAATGTAGTCTTGCTTTATCATCGTGTGCTCCTTTTTTGGGGAATTCTATAGTAGCTTAAAAGAGGTTTGCGCGTGCTTTAGCTTTTGCGTTTGGGCGCGGTGCAGGCTCAGGCTTGTAGGAATGCCTCTGCATTATTGAACAATAGCCGCCAATTGTTCAATTTTTTAGCCGAGAAACGCATCCATGAAAACGAACAGGGATACCATGCTTTGCGCAGGTCTTGCGAAACTGCGCGCGCTACCCTATTCTTTTCCTTGACTGCAGGGTAATTCTTGCAAAACACATTCTTTACTGTAAATAAAGAATCGCAGGTTTATACACTAAACACGAAGGGTTCCACACACATAATCAGCGTGTGGTACCCTATCCGTTTCCCCAGACCAAACTGAAGTTAATACCTCTTTCCCTAAGTGCTATATGCTAAACAACGAAAACAGCTCTTCCATTCCTACCACTAATCTTTTAGTGGTAAGTTTTCTCGGCCGAGAAAACCAAGACGAGCAACTAAGGGGGTAGTTGACAAAAGAAAGGCAACCAAGCAAGAATGCTTTTATTTACCGCCCAGCTTGCCTTTCATGTCTTCTTGTAGCTGATTCATCATCTGCTTCATTTTGCGCGGACTCATCCCGCCAGAGTTTTGAAGAGACCTAAGCTTTCCCATCATCTTATTCATCTCGCCCCATTGCTTTAGAAGCGCGTTCACTTCTTGAACTGTTCTTCCAGAACCGTTTGCAATACGCGCGCGGCGCATGCCGTTAATAATCTTGGGGTCTTTTCGCTCTTCGCTCGTCATAGAAAAGATCATTGCCTCAATACGCGTCAATGCCGATTCATCCAGCTGTCCTCCAGCTTGTCCAAGCATTTTGTCGCCTCCAGGCATCATTTGCATAATCTTTTTTAAGCCCCCCATCTTTCTAATTGTCTTCATCTGCTTAAGCATATCGTCCATCGTAAGCCCTTTTTGCATCATACGCTCAGCATCTTGAAGCTGCTCCTCATCATAAGCCTCTTGAGCTGCATCGATAATGCCGTACATGTCCCCCATTCCCAAGATACGTTTTGCCATCCTGTCGGGATAAAACAACTCAAGCGAGCTTGGCTTTTCGCCTTCACTCACAAACTTGATAGGTTTTCCTGTCACCTCGCGCACACTTAACGCACCACCACCACGAGCATCACCATCTAGCTTAGACATGATAACGCCGTCAAAATCAGTGCGCTCAGAAAACTCGCTCACTACGTTTACCAAATCTTGTCCGGTCATGGCATCTACCACCATAAGGACTTGGTCAGGCTTGGTAGCTGCCTTTATGGCAACTGCCTCTTCCATCATCGCCTCGTCAATTTGAAGCCTTCCGGCAGTATCAATAATGACTACGTCGCGCATGGAATCCACAGCTGCCCTAATCGCTTCCTGCGCGATTTCGACGGGTTTCTCGGAAGCGCGATTACTATAGACTGGGATATCAATTTCTCTGCCTAGTGCTTCGAGCTGATCGATTGCAGCCGGCCTATAGACGTCACACGCAGCCAACAAAGGCTCGCGACCTTGTTTTCGCAAGTAATAGGCAAGTTTCACAGCGGCCGTGGTTTTTCCCGAACCCTGCAAACCCACGAGCATAATAACGTTTGGCATGCGGTTTTGCGCCATCGTGAGCTTAGAAGCACTCTCGCCAAGGAGCTCAGTCATCTCGTCAAGCACAATTTTGACGACGTTTTGAGAAGGCGTGAGAGAGTTCAGCACCTCAGCTGTCATGCAGCGTTCTTTGCACTCCGCGACAAAGCGTTTAACCACCTTAAAGTTGACATCGGCTTCAAGAAGCGCAAGTCTAATCTCGCGCATCGCCCGCGTAATATCTTCCTCGGTAAGGCGGCCTTTGCTCGAAAGTCCAGAAAAAACGTTTGCTAGCCGGTCTTGTAATGTATTAAACATAACCGTTACTACCCTTCTATTCCAACCAATTCATCCGAGAAACTATTAGCAGAAAACGTTTGAAAGTCTTCAATGTGCTCGCCTACGCCAATGCGCAAAATTGGCAAGTTGAGCTCAGAACTTATAGCAGAGGCAATACCACCTTTTGCGGTTCCGTCGAGCTTGGTTAAGATGATGCCGTCAAGATCAAGTGCCTCGTCAAACTCACGCGCTTGGACAAGACCATTTTGGCCAGTTGTAGCGTCAATCACAAGCACTACATACACAGGCATCTGTGCCTGCTTGCGAGTCACTTTTACAATCTTTGCAAGTTCGCGCATGAGCTCTTGAGAGCTATGGAGTCTGCCTGCGGTATCTATTAAGACAAGGTCTGTTTGCTCGGCCTGGGCGCGAGCTCACACGTCATAACAAACGCTTGCTGGGTCACCTCCGCGCTCACGCGTGATAAGCGGCACGCCCGCACGCTCAGCCCAGACATCAAGCTGCTCAATAGCGGCTGCACGAAACGTGTCGGCGCCCCCAATGAGAACGGTCTTGCCTTCATCCTGGGCGGCGTTTGCAAGTTTTCCTACCGTAGTGGTCTTGCCCGCTCCGTTAATGCCTACAAAAACTACACACGCTGGTGTTTCTGTGAAGGGATCTTGTTCTGATGTGGCAAAGGTTTTTGCAATAGCCGCCGAAAGCGCTTGTTTTAACTGCGGCGCCTTAGTGAGGTTTTCTCGGGCGGCCTTTTCGCGTAGCTCATCGCTTATAGATAAGGCAAGCTCAGGGCCTATATCGCTTAAAACAAGGCGGTCTTCGAGGTCTTCCCAAAAGTCCTCATCAACGTCGCCTCCCATATAAAATATCTCGTTAATTGCCTCGCGCGAGCGCTGAAGACCCGAGCGCAGTCTGTCACGTAATCCCATTTGTTAGCCTTTCTCGTGTGCAAGCCGTTGCGAAAGCACCTGGCTTACGCCATCGCCTCCCATAGAGACGCCCCAGAGCACATCCGCTTCTTCCATAGTAGCACGTTGATGCGTAATAACGATAAGCTGTGTCTCTTTTTTAAGCTCTTGAATGGCATGCAGGAGTCGCTGCAAGTTGGTGTCGTCTAATGCCGCCTCTACCTCGTCAAAGATGTAAAACGGCACAGTGCGCGTTTTGTAGACAGCAAAAAGGAGCGCAAGCGCGCAAAGCGACTTTTCGCCACCACTTAAAAGCGCAAGCTTTGGCAGGCGTTTTCCCCGAGGTTGTGCCACTATTTCTAAACCTTGTTCCTGTATATCTTCTGCCTCTGTTAAGACAAGATGCGCGTTTCCTCCAGGAAAAAGAAGCTTAAAGATAGCTTGAAAATTGCTGTTTACGCGCTCAAACGTTTGAGCAAAAGCAGTTTCCATTTTTTTGTCGATGCTTTTCATGACCGAGAAAACCGCCCGCTTTGCGCTTTTAAGCTCTGAGAGTGCTTGCGTCATG
>CANBCO010000037.1 GCA_947367165.1 uncultured Coriobacteriaceae bacterium | reverse complement strand
TGCCCATTTTTTTATTTTCCCGGCAAGGTTTGGGACTTTAATTGCTTCCAATTACTCCATAAGCTCATCTTCTGTACATTCGAATTGATTTACTCCCTATAGCAATTTTATCAACCTTTGGCAGCTCTCATGCAGCTTGAAATGTTTTGCCAAGGACTACTCAGTCACTTTAAGGACGCAGGCACCAAGTCTGTCAAGGGTGACATGCAGTTTCCCGCTTTCTTCCAGCACATACTTACACCCCCCGAGCAAATCTTCCACCTTTGCCCCAGGTGCCACCTCTAACGTAAGCACACGCTCGCCCTCAAGTGACCTATTGGTTGCAACACAAAAACGAGTGGGTTTCTCGGTGGCGTGAGAAAAACGCCAAAACGCATAGACGTCTTCGCCCACACTAAAAGGTAACACGTCGTAATGCACAAACTCGGGATGTTCCAACCTAAGCGAAATCGCACGTTCATACATTGCTTGCACGTCTTTGTCTTCACGACCCCATGGATACGCTGCGCGATTATACGGATCTGCCAAACCTTGAAGGCCCGCTTCGTCTCCGTAATAAACGCACGGAACGCCCGGGCTCAACATTTGAATCAAAAGAGCCAACCAAAGGCGTCGCTTAGCCAGTTCAAGTACTCCGTTTTCGTGACGGTGATTGCCTCGCTCATCTTCTGGCGCATCAGTGTTCCACCCAAGTGCACCACCAAGCACACTCAAAACCCGCGGCCGATCGTGACTTCCCAACAGATTGAGTGCCTCATAAAACGCATGCGGCGGATAATTCTCTTTAAGCATCATAATGCACTCAGCTAAACCGTCGGCCCCACAATCACTCATAAGGTAGGCCAAAACTGAGTCCCTAAAAGGATAATTCATAACACTATCGAGCTCGCGCCCACACAAATAATGACGCATCTCGCTATAAGCAACTTTATTTGACGCATCCTCCCAGACCTCACCAAGCAACAATGCCTCTGGATTCACGCGGTCTTCTGCACGTTTTATAGCAGCCAAAAAAGGATCGTTTAGCTCATCGGCAACGTCTAGGCGCCATCCGCGCGCACCAAGCTTAAGCCACTTCTCTACAATCCCATTTTTTCCATAAACCAGCTGTTGCCACCCACTGCAATTTTTATTCATAGTAGGCAAATCGCCCACACCCCACCACGAATCATACGGGTCTTCTCCGTCGTCAGTAGGTGCCAGCTGATGAAACAAATACCAATCACGATACGGCGAATTTGGACTTTGCCACGCCCCATCGCTGTTATAATTTCCAAACTTATTAAAGTAAAGCGAATCAACGCCGGTATGGTTAAACACGCCATCCAAAATGATAGAAATCCCCAGCTTCTTTGCACGTTTACAGAGCTTTACAAACGTTTTCTCGTCCCCCAACGCAGGGTCAATCTCTAAATAATTGCCCGTATCATAGCGATGGTTGCTCTGGGCTTTAAAGATAGGGTTTAAATAAATCGCCGAGAAACCCATCCCAGCAATTCTTGGTAGCTCCTCAATGATTCCCTCAAGCGTACCGCCATAAAAATCCCACTGAGAAACCGCGCCGGCCTCATCCTTCACATACACCGGCAACTTATCCCAATTGGGCTCAAAAACGCGCGCAATGCCATTATGCGGCTCTTGTAAGGTCGCCATCCGCCTTTCCCAGTCTTTTCCCCGCTTATACCGATCTGGAAAAATCTGGTACACCAACGCTTCCTCAAACCACGTGGGGTAGCACTTGCGCTCCTCATACACCGTTATTTGATAGCTCGCCGGCGGCCATTCATACACATGCGACTCGCCACCAACCCTGCCTTCTTGAGGTCCCACATAGTAGCACTCGCCATTCTCAGTCTCGATACAAAAGTAATACCAGCATATCTCTAGCTCAGAGGGCGTTATTTCAACCGAGAAACGCGCCCCTCCCTCAAGCTGTGTGCTATCGGGTTCGCATACGTAGCGCGCCTCTCCCACACCATCAACCCAGGTACGAAGCGTCACTGCTGCATTTTCTACGTCGTAGACGTCTACAGCAAGCACCACGCAGCTGCCAGCTACAACGGCGCCAAAAGGAGCGCGGTATACAGGATTTCGCGAGTTGTGATACGCGTACATGCTTTAGCGTGTCGCTTTCTTCTTTAAAGCACCCGCTTTTTTAGCTGGGGCTTTCTTTGCCGCGGGAGCTTTTTTAGCTGTAGCCGTTTCTTTTACAGCACTCTGTTTCTTCTCCGCAGAAGCCGCGTTTGCACGTGCTGCAGGCTGTTTCTCTGCAGAAGCTGCTTTTGACGCAGCTTTTTTCTTAGCCGCCGGCTTCTTTGCAGAAGCTGCTTTCTTGCTCGCAGCTGGCACCTTGGCCGCGCTCGCCTTTTTAGCAGGTGCTTTTTTCTTCTCGGGCACATCTTTTGCCACAGGCTCCACGGTCACGGCCGGAGCAGGCACAAGTTTTCTGTACATTTCCACGTACGCCTCGGCCGACCTATTCCAGCTAAAATCTGCTTCCATGCCGTGGCGCTGAATCTCTTGCCAAGCTCCTTCGTCGGTCCAAAAAACCTCACAAGCGCGCATGACGGCATCAAACATCTCGTCGCCGTTAAAGTTCGCAAACGAAAAACCGGTACCCTCGCCACTAAATTGGTTATACGGCTGCACGCTATCTTTTAAGCCGCCCGTCTCTCGCACCACAGGCACCGTTCCATACCGCATCGCAATCATCTGCGACAAACCGCACGGCTCAAACAAACTTGGCATCAAAAAGAGATCCGCCCCCGCATACATGCGACGCGACAACGCAGGGTTAAACTCAATCCGAGCAGCTACGCTCCCAGGATACTTCCAATCAAAATAGCGCAACGCATCTTCGTAATACTGGTCTCCCGTTCCAAGCACCGCCACTTGCACGCTCCGCTCAAGCATCCGCTCCATCGCATAATTTAGCAAGTCAAGGCCTTTTTGCTTGGTTAAACGGCCCACCATCGCGACAAGCGGACGCCCGTCTGCAATTTCAAGTCCAAGCTCTTCCTGCAAAGCCCGCTTGCACTCTGCTTTTCCACCCAAATTCCCTACCGAGAAATGAGCCGCAATCTCGCTGTCTGTTTCTGGGTTGTACGCCTGGCGGTCAATGCCATTTAAAATCCCAACCAGTGCATCGCCGCGGCGCGCAAAAGCCCAGTCAAGCCCTTCGCCATAAAAGGGGGTCTTTAGCTCCTCGGCATATGTGGGACTTACCGTAGATAAAAGATCGCTGTACAAAAGTGCTGCCTGCATGAAATCAACCGTTTGATAGCCGCATTGCATCTGGCTTACCGCAGCTCCCACACCAAGTAAACCGCATGCATCTAGCACGCCCTCGCCAAACTTTCCTTGAAACTTTGCGTTATGAACAGAAAAGACCGTCTTCACGCCTTCATAAGCTTCAAGACCTTGGTAAAACTCGCGTAAATACACCGGAGAAAGCGCCGTTTGCCAATCGTTACAGTGCAAAATGTTGCACGAAAAATCAGGCAGGTACTGCAAACTCTCAGTCACGCATTTAGAAAAGAACGCAAAACGCTCGCCGTCATCAAAATAGCCATATAGACCGGGACGGCCAAAGTATTTCTCGTTGTCAATAAAGTAGAACTGCACGCCTTCGCGCTCAATGCGCTCAAGCCCGCAGTACTCGTTTCGCCAGCCCAGGCTCACATAAAAGTGCGTGACATGCTCCATCTCGTCAACCCACTTTTGGTCAATCGCGGCATACTTGGGACAAAGCACCACAACTCTGCATCCCAACTTAGCAAGTGCGCGCGGCAAATCTCCTGCTACATCGCCCAAGCCACCGGTTTTGCAAAATGGGGCTACTTCGCTCGTCGCAAAGGCCACATTGAGACCCACTCCGGGACCTTTGGTGAGTTTCTCGGAACCTTTTTTAGAAACTGTTGGCATAATCTAGGCCCTTTCCTTTAATATACACGTCTTTTTGCGTTCCTTTAATCTGAGTTTTCTCAGGGATGGTATTATTTCTGTCAATAATGGCTGCCTTTACCTCGGCATCTGGTCCAATTGTGCACGATTGCATAATGATGGAGTCCTTTACCACCGCGCCTTTTGAAACCACAACGTCGCGACCCAAGATGGAATTTTCCACCCTACCAGCGATTCTAGAGCCGCCCGAGATAATGGAGTGCTTTACGCGAGCCGTTGGTTCATGTTTTGCAGGAGGGTTATCATGCGACTTGGTAAAGACCGGACGCTGAAAGTCAAATAACACGTCAAGCACTTCTGTTTCTAGCATGCGAAGCGAGTTTTTGTAATAACACTCATCCGAGAAAATCGCCATAGTCGAGGCGCTCTCATACGCATAACTCTGCACATGTACCCGATCATAGTCTCCTTGCAAAGCTTCAAAGAGATCCAGATAATCCGCTGATTGGTACAGATCAAGCAAGCCCAGTAAGTAGTCGATTGAAACAACAAAGCAATCCAAAAACTGCGTGTCTCCTTCTAAAACGCCTACGCTTGATTCTCGCACGCGATCTCCGGCAAGCTCAAAGCGAGTAAGCGCCGGATTGTCTTGATGAGCAGTAGAAGTGAGTACGGTAATATCTGCTCCCGTTTCAATATGGGCATCAATTATGTCGTTGTAGTCCATGTTGCAAATAATATTTGCCCCGGTTACCACCACAAATGGGCGAATTTCCTTCTCTAAAAAGGAACGGTTATCGAGCAGGTCGCGCAACAAAAAGCGCGGCCCAAAGCTTGCCGTTCCAAAAGGAGAGCCCGGAAGCATAAAGATGCCGCCATGCTTTCTGTCAAGCGACCACTCTTTTCCGCTTCCAAGGTGATCTACGAGCGAGCGGTAGTTATACGGCAAGATAATGCCCACCGTCCTTATGCTTGCGTTTACCATGTTTGACAGGGCAAAATCCACCATGCGGTACCTTCCGCCTACAGGAAGCGCAGCTAAAGGCCGCAATTTTGCAAGCTTACTGGGTCGCACACTGGTATAGTTAGTTGTGATAATTCCGGCTGCACGTTCCATTAGATAACACCGCCTTCTGTAATCAAAGTATTGTCGCCCACAAGCGCAATTTCGTTCTTTCCAACCAAGCTGATTCCAGGCGCAAGACCCGCGTTTTCGCCCAAAATGGCATGCTTGGCTGTCGCATTTTTGTCCACCCACGCACCGGGAAGCAAAATGGAATCTTCTACCACAGCACCTTCTCCCACAAATGCATCGGTAGAAATGATGGAATGCGTCACTTTGCCATACACACGGCATCCGTTTACCACAATTGAATTGGTAATTTTTGCTCCTGGTCCCACAAAGTGAGGCGGACGCATTGGCGCGTTACAAAAGATGGGCTGAGCTGGTCTAAAGACGTCAAACTCGGGGTTTTCATCTAAAAGCATCATGGCCGTCTCATAATACGAATCAAGCGTTCCCACATCTTTCCAAAAGCCATTAAACTCATAGCAATAAATTCGTGCACGCTCCTTTAAGAGCTTTGGAATGATGTCATTTCCAAAATCGTGCGAACTCTCTTGG
>CANBCO010000036.1 GCA_947367165.1 uncultured Coriobacteriaceae bacterium | reverse complement strand
GTATGAGAGTACCAGGGCGTTTGCCGCCTGAGTTTTTGCATCTGGCAGGGATTGCTCAATTTGGTCAAGCTGGGTTTGGTTTTGCGCGATTGCATCGTTTGTTTGGGTGACTGCAGAAACCGCCTGGTCATAGGCGGCTCCGGCTTGTTCTACATCTTTTTGGAGCTCGCTTATATCGCCTTGAGTAACTGTAGTGGCAGCTTGAGCAAGTGGCAGGCTCTGCGTGCTACAAAGCGCATACTGGCCTGCTAGGGCTGACAAAATGAGAAAAAATGTCAGCGTATATGTTGTCTTTTTTATCTGCTTCACGCCTACTCCATTCCCTTATGCCTTTGTAAGGGGTATTTAGCATACAACAAAAAAAAGAAATTCAAAAAAATTTCACTTTTTGTCTTACAACTCTATTTTTCTTCCAAGTTGACTACCGCACCATTTCATCCCTGCCACATTCCTAGGACACCCCTACCACATTCCCACGACACCCCTACGACATCTCTTTGCTATTACTAGGGAGACCTCGTTGGGTTTCTCGGAAGTGTAATTTTCGCCACCAGTCGCTCTTTCTCGTTCTCTAAACAAGCTACCCAATCAATCTAGCTGCACTTCTGGAAAACGCACCCTTTCCTCACACCGTCTCGTGGCGAAAAATGTAGCCTCAACCTTTTTCAGCCCGCTCCCTTTCTTCCCTCCTCGCTCTCACAATTCCTCCCATTCAGTTTCCCGCTCCGCACTACATTACCTGCTCCCATACCGTTTCCTGTCTGCTTCCACTCCAGCTCCCACGGCGACCTTGTTGGTTTCTCGGAAAGGAATGAAAAAGGATACGTTTTTAAAATTTATTCACTTTTAGTTTTTGCTCTAGGGTCTTCTTAGAAGTTGGTATGATAGAAAAGGGTTGTTAAAAGTTTTCGGAAAGGTTTTTATGAGTGAAAATGTGCTTGTAGCCGGCATGAATGAGGCTCAAAAAGAGGCAACGCTTGCTCCAGCTAAGCCTTTGCTTGTTCTTGCAGGAGCGGGGAGTGGAAAAACGCGCGTTCTGACGCATAGAGTAGCGCATATGGTGGAGGATTTGGGCTTGGCGCATCAAGAAATACTTGCCATCACGTTTACTAACAAGGCGGCGTTGGAGATGCAGGAGAGGTTGGTGAGGCTCCTAGGAAATGCAGCGTATGGCATGTGGATTTCGACCTTTCACAAAATGTGCGTACGGATACTTCGCGAGCATGCGGAGCTAATTGGGTATTCTCGGCGGTTTGGGATTTATGACACAGATGATTCTAAGCGATTAATGAAGCGGGTGTTAAAAGAAGAAAATTTGTATGGGGACGGAGTGAAGGAAAAGAACGTGCTGGCTGATGTTTCGGCGTATAAAAATGGGTTGTATGCTTGTGATTATAGCTATGACCCTGCGCATTTTACCAAGCGGTCTTCTGGTCTATCTCAGGTTGATTTGGCTCGTGTTGCTGAGGCTTATGATAAGGCGCTTTTTAAAGCCGGTACCATGGATTTTGATAGTTTGTTGCTCAATGCTTATACGCTTTTGGAGGAGCACGGAGAGGTGTTGGAGCGCTATCAAAGGCAGTTTAAGTTTGTTGCGGTGGATGAGTATCAAGACACAAACCACATTCAGTTTTTGCTTACGCATCTTTTGGCACCTTCCCTGGACTCTAATATTACGGTGGTTGGAGACGATGATCAGGCGATTTATTCATGGCGAGGGGGAGACATTACAAACATTTTGAGTTTTGAGCACACCTATCCTGGCGCGCGCGTGATTAAGTTGGAGCAAAATTACAGGTCGAGCGGGCATATTTTGGAGGCGGCGAACGCGGTTGTGCAAAATAACGCAGGGCACAGGGACAAGAAGTTGTTCACCAAAGAAGGTGAAGGCGAGCCGATAGAGACATACCAGGCCGGAGACGATAGGGAAGAGGGCAGATGGATTGCAATGCAGCTTGGGCGTCTGCACGCTGACGGGATGGACTATAACGAAATGGCTGTGTTTTATCGGCTGAATGCGCAGTCGAGGTTGCTTGAAGAAATGCTGCTTCGTGCAGGTATTCCTTATAAAGTGGTGGGAGGACATAAGTTTTTTTCCCGCTCAGAGATTCAAGATGTGATGGCGTATTTAAAGCTTTTGCAAAATCCAAAGGACGATGTGAGTGCGCTTAGGATTGTGAATTCGCCTCGTCGTGGTATTGGGTCGACTTCGCAGGCTAAAGTTTCTGTTTGGGCGCGTGCACACGATATGAGCTTTTTTGAGGCGGCGGCTTATCTTGTTGAGGAGGCCTCTGAGGAGGCATGCGCGGAGATGGCGTTGCTTTCTTCGAGAGCGCGCGAAGGACTTGCGACATGGGTTAAGTCGCTTAAAGAGGCGTCGCATTTTGAAGGACCGCTTGCGCGTGTGGTTGAGATGCTTCTTGAAGAAACGGGTTTTCTAGGGGCACTTGAGAAGGATTCGAGCATTGAGGCGGGAAGCAGGTTAGAAAATGTACGCGAGTTTATTAGGATGACGGCGGAGTATGATGCTGACAACAGCGATGTTGACCCTCAAGAGAAGTTGCCGCAGTTTTTGGAGTGGCTCGCGCTAAGGACTGATATTGACATGCTGGAAGAGGCAAGTGCTGTGACGCTTATGACGGTGCACACGGCAAAGGGCCTTGAGTACGATGCTGTGTTTGTAACTGGTTTAGAAGAAGGGGTCTTTCCCCTTTTGCGAGAGGCGTTAGACGACGATGTTGAGGAGGAACGGCGTCTTGCTTACGTTGCTTTTACCAGGGCAAGAAAGCGGCTTTTCCTGACAAATGCGGCTTCTAGGATGCTGAATGGTCGTGTTACGACGACGCGGGTTTCTCGGTTTGTGCGTGATATACCCCCGGAGCATACGGTAGCGCGAGGGATTGGCTCTTCTGGTTTTTCTGGATTTTCGCAGGAAAAGAGGGGGAGCCGGCGTGGAATGTATGGAACTGGCGTGGATGCGGGCGAAGCTGGCGGTGCAGTGATTGGAGCCGGGGCAGGAGAGGGGGACTTTGAGAATGCTGCGCCGTTGTTGGATTTGGCGCCCGGAGACCGTGTGAGGCATCGGGTATTTGGGCCTGGCGTTGTGGTGCAGGCGGCAGGAGATCAGGCAGAAGTTGCTTTTGACAGGGGGCTCACTAAAAAGTTGTTGGTGACATTGGCGCCGCTGGTTAGGATTGCTGACTAGTGTGCTTTCCAGCGCGAGTTAGGAATGCTAGGGGAGGGCGTAAGGAGATAAACTGGTGGGCGATAAGAGATTCGAACTCCTGACCTTATGCGTGTAAAGCATCTGCGCTACCGCTGCGCCAATCGCCCACGTAGGTAATAGCTTACCATAATCAACTTTCAAAATGCAAGAGGGTGCCAGGAGGGGCTGACAGGAGAGGCTGCCAGGAGAGGTTGCCAGGAGAGGCTGGTTTTTACTGTGCTGTGAAGTGGCACGTGGAGGATGAATTTTCGCCACCAGTCGTGTGTTTGTTCCTTTTCCGAGAAACCCTCACGCAAACTAGCTGCATCTTTACAAAAGTGGGGTTTCTCGGCGGCGGTCTCGTGGCGAAAAATGAAGGCAAGAGAGTTAGGCGTAGACGCATTGGTATGTTGGCAAGCCCGGCATTGCCTGTGTGCTGGCCGGCGCCACCTCGGCTTTCTACTGGCTGACGCCACCCCGCCTGCCTGCTGACGAGCGCCACCCCGACTGTGTGCTGGCTGGCGCCTCCTCGGCTGCCTGGTGACGAGCGCCTCCTCGGCTGGCACTGGTTTTAAGTGCTACAATGAAGAAAACGCGAAAGGTTTACATGCAAACACCCACATTACCTAAGATTTTTGAGTTCAAAACGGAAGAGCCGCTTTTGGTTGAAACATGGATTAATGCCGGTTGTTACGAGCGTAGTCAAAAGCGAACAAACCCGCTGGATACAAGCTATATCCCAAAGGATTACACCATCGTCATGCCGCCGCCAAACGTAACGGGCATTTTGCATATGGGACACGCCCTTGATGATACCATTCAAGATACGCTCATTCGTTATCACCGCATGAAAGGCGATTCAACGCGCTGGATTTTTGGAACAGATCACGCCGGTATATCAACGCAAACAAAAGTGGACAAAAAGCTCAAAAGCGAGGGGGTTTCTCGGCTTGAAATTGGGCGCGAAAAGTTTATAGATGCCTGTTGGGATTGGACGCGCGAGTACGGAGGCACCATTACCAAGCAGATAAAGCGCATGGGGGGAAGCTGCGATTTTGGAGACGAAAAGTTTACCATGAGTCCGGAGTATGCCTACGCAGTGAGAAAGGTGTTTTGCGATTGGTATGCGGCGGGGCTAATTTACCGAGGTAAACGCATCGTGAATTGGTGCCCTAGTTGCAAGACGGCGATTTCGGATGATGAGTGCGAGTATAAAGACGAGCCCGGGCACCTTTGGTACCTTACCTATCCTTTGGTTGAACCGGTGGGAGACGTGCATTCAATTACCGTGGCGACAACGCGACCAGAAACGATGCTGGGCGATACAGGGATAGCCGTTTCTCCAGAAGATTCCGAGAAAAGCGCCTTAGTTGGTGCGAAAGTAAAGCTCCCAATCGTTGGCCGCGAAATTCCCATCTTCGCTGACTGGCACGTTGACGCAGGCTATGGCACGGGTTTTGTAAAAGTGACGCCTGCACACGATCCAAATGATTTCGCCATGGGACAAGCGCACGACCTTCCTGTTGTTAACATTTTTGATGAAACCGCCCACGTTGTGGAAGGTTTTGGCAGCTACAGCGGCATGTCGCGCGATGAGGCGCGCGCGGCTGTGCTGGCAGCTTTTGAAAAGGAAGGCCTGCTTGAGCATGTAAGCGATATTGAACACGCCGTCATGCATTGTTACCGGTGTGATACGGCGTTAGAACCTTGGTTAAGTGAGCAGTGGTTTGTTGATGTCTCACAGCTGACGCCGCCTGCGTTAGAAGCGGCAAACTCTGGCGAGGTGAAGTTTAACAGCAAACGCTGGCTGGATTCGTACACTACGTGGATGGAAGGGCTTCGCGATTGGTGCATTTCTCGGCAGCTTTGGTGGGGACATAGGATCCCTGTCTTTTATTGTGACGCGTGCGGTTGGCAAGACGCGTCGATGACTGATGTTGAGCTCTGTCCTGCTTGTGGTTCTGCGCACGTTCGCCAGGACGAAGATGTACTTGACACCTGGTTTTCCTCGCAACTTTGGCCGTTTGCCACGCAAGGATGGCCAGAGCATCCAGAAGAGCTGGAGGGCCATTTTCCAACGGCGGCTTTAGTGACGGCGCGAGACATTATTGCGCTTTGGGTGGCTCGGATGGTTATGGCGTCTTACTATTTTGAGACAAAGCCGCCGTTTCATGACGTTATCATCTATCCAACCATTTTGGCAAAAGACGGGTCGCGCATGTCAAAATCGCGCGGCAATGGGGTTGATCCTGTCGAGCTGATGGCTGAGTTCGGCGCTGATGGCATGCGCTTCGGTCTGTTGACGCAGGTGACGGGCTGTCTCTTATACACATCTCCGAGCCCACGA
>CANBCO010000035.1 GCA_947367165.1 uncultured Coriobacteriaceae bacterium | reverse complement strand
TTCCTCTACGTCTCGTGGGCTCGGAGATGTGTATAAGAGACAGATAATGTAGTTCCCGGCATCGGTTTCTGCCTGTGTTTGCGCAGCATTTGTTGTAGAAACGGTGACGTCGCGCAGATCGTAAGAGATGTCAACGTTGGTAAGACCGGGATATGTATCGTTTTGAACAAGTGCGTGTAAGGCATTTTCTGTCTGGTCTTTATTTGTCTTGCAAAACGTATCAAACACGTCGTCTGCCATAGTTACGGTATAGGTTCCATCAGAGTTTTTTGTGATATCGGTTGCACCATTTTTTGTAAGCGTCTCACGTGCTTCGCCCTCTGTTTGTGAGCCAAAGTATTGCGAAGGATTAGTAAAGCGTCTGCCCTGCTCAGCCTGACTTTGTTTTGCTGCATCAATTGCCGAGCTTGGAGAAAAGGGGTCACTACATCCCCCTAATGCCCCCATTAAAATACAACAGAAAACAAAGATGATACCTGCTCTTTTTTTCACGTCAGCCCTTTCGCGCCAGTTACGTTACACACGTTGTATGTACATGATATGAGTTCCCCTCATTCTAGCACATTACAAGCTGCCATGTTTTTTAGAAGTAGCAGAAAAAAGCCCCAAAAAGTTGAGTAGATTCAACTTTTTGGGGTCCTTTTTAATACCTGACCAGGAGTTTTATACAGTTTTCAGACACACTTTTTGTCCTACCTCTCCCAGCATTTCTGCCTGCATTAGTTAGGGGAATATATAGCGCTATCGACATGACCGCGGATGTCCCCGTTACTCAGGCCTCCTTTTACGTGCCAGTGAGTCCAATCAAGACCACAATGATTACAGTGACAATGCCACCAAGTTACCTTTTCATTGTTTTCGAAAAATTTCCCAGTATCCTGCCAAGTAAAAGAAATATCATTGCTTTGACAGCCCCCTCCGTGCACCCAGTTACCATAGATGTCTGCTACGTAGTAAGGGCAAAGCTTTGGTTCATTACTACACCCGCCAGCGACACCTTCGAGGGCATTGTCGCTTACGCCATGTTCTTGTACATTGCTTCTTGTATTTTCTTTTTGTCGTCCATCTTTCCTCCTTTTTTGTTTGTTGGACACGTTAACTATAGCACGACTTTAATCAAGTTGGTGCCACTTTTGCAAAACGTGCTTAAATTTTTCACTATAACCGTCTTTAAAATATATGCATGCCGCAGGGGCTTCGTTTTTCCCTTCTACAAGTTTCGCCGAAAACATTACTGCCGTACAAGCCCCCATGCGACATCTTTTCCAATATTCACATGATTGACATTCTTTTATGTCTTTTGCCATTTCATAAGCTTTTAAGCACGCATATTTTGTTACCGGACTTTCATATAAAAGCTTCCATAGAGGTGTCTTTAATACATTTCCAAACAACATTCCTTTTGCTTCAAACGTTCCACTCACAGCATCGCAAGGAAATATCTCTCCGTTAGCAGCAAGCAAAAAGCCCATTCTGCAATCGCCACAAGCATAAAACTTTTCATCTGGAATATCAGGATCTTGCTCCATACGTAACACATATGTTTTTGATTGAGGATATAAATCATACATGCACCAAATGCTTACATGAATACTATGAGGTTTTTCTATGAAGGTTTCTGTAAATTTTAACATCTTGTCATAGTATTGTGTGTAATAAATACCAGCATCTTCTTTATTTTGATCCCAACGCACAGATTCGGCAACGCGAATAATGCGAATTTCTTGTACTCCTAATTTGTCTAGATAATCCACGGTTTCAGAAAGAGCGTCGACATTTTTTGCATGCACACAATACTGTGCTCGGACGCTATACCCATGCTTTAAGGCGCGTTTAATTCCGTCCAAAACTTCCTTCTCGGCACCTTTATGTCCACGCAGCCAATCGTGATGACCTATCCCGTCAAAGCTAATTTTGAGAAGTGGCTTTTCGTGTTTTCCCATGGTTTTGTCAAGTTCATTTAAAACTTTTTCAGTTAATAGTGCACCGTTGGTATTGATGGCACTCATATGCATGCCGTGTTGGTAAATAGAAGAAATAATAGTAAATATGTGAGGATGCAAAAAAGGTTCACCGCCTGTGAGAACAAAGTCGCAAATGCCGCATTCTTCAGCATCTTGTATGAAAGAAAGAGCGTCTTCAACTTTCCATTCATGCGCGTTTACATTGTTATCTTTTGCCATAAAGCAATGTTTGCAATTATAGTTACACCTTCCAGTAATAGCCCACATTACAGTTCTAAAATGTAAGTTTGGAATAAGATGCGGACCTGACCATTCGCTTGATTTATCATCTTTTTCGCATTCTACAACAATCCCTTCATGCAACAGATTCTGTACAAGCTCGTCTTCTTTGTTTACTTCTCGGGCAAGAAACAAGTCTTGTAAAAAATCATACTCTTCTTGTGGCAATGGGTAAGCACGATATTCATTTTTGCGATACATGCCACCACCAGAATGTACCCAGCGCCTAATAGAAACATTTGGAGCAATCTTTACGTATGTTGAGGTCATGGTATCTCCTTCTTCATGCAGCTTTATGCTTCAAACTCTTCTCGAAGCTCTTCAAACGTTCCATCACGCTCAATTTTACCATCTTTAAGCAATATTACTCGGTCACACTTTTTAATTGTGGAAAGCCTATGTGCAATAACCAATCTTGTTGCTTTAAGCTTGGCTAGATTATCGCTAATTTTTTGCTGCGTTGCATTGTCAAGAGCACTAGTTGCTTCGTCCATGATAAGGATTTTTGGCTTATTTATTACTGCTCGAGCAATTGTCAATCTCTGTGTTTGTCCACCCGATAAACCAGATCCATTATCGTCAATAAGGGTATGCATTCCCATAGGGAGCTTTCTAATATCATCTGCAATGCAAGCAATCTCTGCAGCTTCCCATGCTTCATCCATAGTTGCCATAGGATTGGAAATAATAATGTTAGAGTAAATATCACCTGGGAAAAGCTTATCGTTTTGCATAACAATACCTATGCGACGTCTCAAGGTACGTGCATCCACCGTATTAATGTCATGTCCGTCTATTGCTACTACACCGGTTTCTGGTTGCTCAAAACCCAAAAGCATGCGCATAAGCGTGGTTTTGCCTACCCCTGTCCGGCCTACAAGGGCAACGTATTCACCTGGCTCAAGAGTTAGCGATAAGTTCTTAAAGATATAAGGCTGATGTTTGGTATAGCGAAACGAAACGTCCGACATGGTTATTTCGCCCTTAATATGTTTAATAGGACGTCTATCAGCATTGATTTCTGGCACTTCTTTTAAAAGAGGGTTTAAAAGCTTTAAAGTAGATGATATAGCAGCTAGCGAACTTGCAATGGTAGGAAAGACGTTAAAAGCTGAAGAAACAAGGCCATACGTTGCAACAAAGGCATAGAAATCTCCTGCGGAAACACCACTATAACTCGCACAAGCATAAAGCAAAATCCAGCCCGCGTTTGAGAAAAAAAGCTGAATGATCCCACCATACTTCACCATGAAGGGAAGGCGATTTTTTCTCTGAAGTACTGGGCCAAACGAACGGCCCCAGCGGCTAAAGGCACGTTTCTCGGCACCTACCAGTTTAATCTTGCGAATTCCCGAGACGGTCTCGAGCTCATTTCCAGCTTGCTTAGAGCTACTGTCTTGAATAAGATATTGCGAACGTGCTCCGTGAATCACTTGAAAAGTGGAAAGACCTGCCATAAGGCTCAAAATAAAAAGAGATGGAATGACAAGTGATGGTGCATATAAGAAAAGCTGAGCAATATAGATAAAAGATGTTAATACCCTTAAAGTAGATGTTGAAGCAAGACTTAAAGTTTGCGACCATACACTCTCTATATTTGACGTGAGATAATTTAGTTGACCCGCATTTTGCGATCTAAAAAAAGAAGCTGGCAGTGCAAGAACTCGTGCCATAAGTGAAGCGCGAATAGTGGTCTCTCCTTCTTGTGTCAATCTTGAAATGGCAAGGTTTTGCATAACCGAAAAAAACTGCTGTCCAATCAAAACGCTGACCAAAAAGATACCGGCTCCTATAAGAAGAGATCCTCGCCCAAGGCCTACGGCATCTCCTGAAATCACTTTAGTAAGCGCAGGAGACAAAACTCCTATCAATGTTCCGATAAGAGCGATAATGACAGCACCTATTATGCCAGAGAGCGATATGGTACGTAAAATGAAGGCTGGTATAGTGCGAAGAGAAAAACCTTCAAGAGCTAGTGGAGGATAAAAACAGAGTGCCTCTTCATCAAACAAATCTTCGTTTTTCTTAGACACGCGTACGTTTTTGCCTTTTGCCATGTCGTAGTACATATAAATGCCGCCATGGCGCACAAGTGCTACTGGCGTGCCGTCTTTTTTATACGTTCCTAAATAAACTCCGATGGCATTTTTATACCATCCCTTGGTAAGGTTCACCCTCCGACGCATGACGCCTTCGGGCTCAAGTAAGTAATCAATTTGCTCATTAATGTCTGTGATATCTTCTGGAATATCTACGATTTTTACATGAAGAGCGTGTGCAATCTGAGCCAGTGCTGACTTAGTAGCAAGCGGATTGTTTTCAAGCGAATGAAGGAGTCGCTTTCCAAGCGCACCCGAGGCAATGTCTGCATACGCCTGATTGCATGCTTCTGTATCTGCGCGTTCTCTATACAAAAGACGCTCAGAAAAACTCTCAAACTCTTTTTCTGCTTGCTGCTTTTTTGCTTGATTCATATGTGTTTTCTTAGGTGTCATCTCGTTACTCCCCCTCTACCAATTTTGCATAGACGCCGCCAAGTGCTACCAACTCATCATGGGTACCTTGCTCGGTTATAGCACCGTCTTCAATCACAATAATACGGTCGCAATACTTAATAGTAGAAAGCCTGTGCGCAACTAAAATAGCTGTTGCATTACGTGCCCTAATAGCTTTCATCACTTCTTTTTCGGTCTTATTATCAAGCGAGCTTGTTGCCTCGTCCAAAACAACAATAGAAGGGTTTTGAGCAAAAACGCGGGCAATCTCTAAGCGCTGACGCTGTCCTCCCGAAAGGTCAGAACCATTTGAGGTAATGCGCCTTTGAAATCCCCCTTCGCGCTCGATAATATCATTATAAATACAAGCATCCTTTGTGGCTTCTGTAATATCTTTATTTGTAATGGTTGTATCCCACATCGTGATGTTGTTGGCCACCGTATCTTCAAAAAGATACGGCTCTTGATCAACGGCAGAGACGCATGAGAAAAAGACGGCCTTATCTATCTCTGTAGTGGGCTTACCATCAAACTCTACCGTTCCTTTCCAGGGCTCTAAAATAGCCATAAGGAGCTTAACGATAGTAGTTTTTCCACACCCTGAGTTGCCCACAAAAGCAATGTGTTCGCCAGGCTGAATCTCTAAGTTAAAGTCTTTTAATAGCGGCTCTCCCAGCCGAGAATACCCAAAGGTAACGTGGTTGAACTTAATATGGCCAGTAAGCTTTTTCACTTTTGCAAGCACAGATTCATCGTGCGAAAAAGAAGCTTGTTCAGGAAAGTTCATAACATCTTGGACGCGCTCAATCTGGGCACGCATCTGAACCATTTTTTGCGACGCAGAAGTAA
>CANBCO010000034.1 GCA_947367165.1 uncultured Coriobacteriaceae bacterium | reverse complement strand
CCCCCCCCCCCCCCCCCCCCCCCCCATTTTCAAGCCGAAGACGGAAAACGAGATTCCTCTACGTCTCGTGGGCTCGGAGATGTGTATAAGAGACAGGAGGGAGTCACAGGTTCAAAAGGTTCTTTTGAAAACATGTCGCCAGGGTCTAAGTCTTGGTCCATCTTCTCTCTAAAATCGTCTAAATCACGTTTTTCTTCACACGTTTCTTGGGTGGGTTTCTCGGACATGATTCTCCTTCCTCGTGTGTTCTACGTTCAGTTTATACCTCATTTTGAAGAAGCTAAACTTTGAAGCTTTTCTAAAATTGTAAAGAACGCCTGATTAAGCTCAACTTTTTCTTTGATGAGGTCTTTTCTAAGCTGAAGGTCGAGGACGCCTTCTTTAAAGCTACGAGCACCTATTGAAACAATAACCGGCATGCCGAGAAGTTCGGCATCTTTAAACTTTGGACCCGGACGGCTACTTCGGTCATCAATAAGGACGTCGTAGCCTTGCTCGCTTATTTGTTGCGAAAGCTCTTCTACATACGTCACAATGTCAGGATCTTTTGGATCTAAAAGCACAATGTGAACGGCAAATGGTGCCACAGGAAGCGGCCAGATAATTCCTGCCTCGTCGTGGGATTCTGCAACGAGAGCTTGAAGCGTCCGAGAAATGCCAATTCCATAACAGCCCATTTGAAAGTAGTGCGATTTTTGTTCTTCGTCAAGGTAGGTGGCTTCCATAGGCTTTGAGTACTTATCGCCAAGCTGAAAAACTTGACCCACCTCTATTCCCCTCGCGGCTATAAGAGCTTTATGGCATTCTGGGCAAAGGTCTCCAGCTTGAGCGGCAACTACATCAACTGTAGCAAGGGGCTCAAAGTCACGTCCTTCTTTTGCATCAAGAAGATGAGCATCCACTTCATTAGCACCACAAATCCAATACGTGCGCTGGCAAAGGGAGACGTCTTTATAAGCTGTTACCGCTTTGCTTAGCTCTACAGGACCAATAAAGCCTTCAATAAGACCTGCTTGTATAAGCTCTTCTTTGCTCATAAAGTGCCACTCGCCAAAGCGAGCGGTGAGCTTAATCTCATTTACTTCGTGGTCTCCTGGGACAAACAACACTACCGAGCCTTCTTGTTCTGTTTCTAAAGCAACTGCTTTTACCACATGTTTTTCAAGCACTGACAGTGTTTTTGCTACTTCTGAGATGGAAGTAGCAGAAGGCGTGCTCACTTTTACATAGGCATCTGTATGTTGCGGTGTGTACTCAAAGGTTACAGCAGCTGTTGCAGCTTCCACGTCTGCAGCAAACCCACAGTCGCAATACAGCACTTCTGCCTCACCCTCTTCTGCAAGAGCCATAAATTCAACAGAGGTAGACCCGCCAATCTGCCCTGAGTCTGCTGCTACAGGAAGCGTTTTTAATCCCATGGTTTCAAAAAGTGCCCGGTAGGCTAAAAACATCTGTTGATAGCTTTCTTCCATCCCTTGCACATCAGCATCAAAAGAGTAGCCGTCTTTCATAATAAACTCGCGACCACGCATAAGACCAAAGCGCGGACGCAACTCATCTCTAAACTTGTCTGATATTTGGTACAAATTTAGCGGCAATTGCTTGTAGGAGTTTACCTCACCTTTGACCAGGTTACACATGATTTCTTCGTGGGTAGGACCTAGCACAAACGTGCGCTCGTGCCGGTCTTTAAGCTTCATGAGTTCAGGGCCGTACTGACCAAATCTGCCACTTTCCTCCCAAAGCTCCGAAGGTCCTAAAATTGGCAGAAGAACCTCTTGACAACCTCGCTGGTTTAGCTCTTCTCGGACAATCTCTTCTATACGAGAAAGCACTTTCACAGCAAGCGGCAGATAGGAATAGAGGCCGCTTGCAAGCTTTCTTACATAGCCCGCTCGCAAGAGTAACTGATGAGAGGGAATCTGTGCCTCAGCAGGGACTTCTTTTAATGTAGGTGCATAAAGGTGACTGAAATAGGTGACTGCCATTGCTCTCCTTTAGATCGCATCAATTCGTTTTTCTAGTGCATCGAGTGCTTCTTCTGCTCGCACGCGCTCAACAATACGCCCAGCTTGAAAAATAGCTGCGTATCCGTCTCCAAAAGCAACTCCAATATCGGCTGCTTTTGCCTCACCTGGCCCATTTACCGCACACCCCATAAGAGCTATAGAAAGCGGTTTTTTTAGCCGAGAAAAGCGCGCACGCGCCTCTTTTGCAAGTGTTATGAGGTCAACTTTTGTTCTGCCGCATGTAGGACACGTGATAAACTCAGGCCCTAACATGCGAAGTTCTAAAGAAGCAAGGAGTGCCCGCGCTGCTTCTACCTCTAAACAGGGGTCTTCGGTAAGCGAGATGCGAAGCGTGTCTCCTATGCCTTCTCTAAGAAGGGTTGAAAGAGCCACTGCATTTTTAACCGTTCCCTGGATGGCATCTCCCGCCTCGGTTACGCCTAAGTGAAGTGGAACTTCT
Organism: uncultured Coriobacteriaceae bacterium; assembly: GCA_947367165.1. Classification (GTDB taxonomy): domain Bacteria; phylum Actinomycetota; class Coriobacteriia; order Coriobacteriales; family Atopobiaceae; genus CANBCO01. Next base: position 3,158 of record CANBCO010000034.1, on the reverse strand, counting down.
GGAAGTGTTTTAGCAAGTTCTCTATTGGCAGAAATTGTCTCTTTTACGCTGTGCACTTTTGCTGAAACTACGTAGTTAGTAAAGCCAAGAGCTTCTGCGCGGCAAGAAAAACGCTTGGCACTTTTAGCAAGTTTTTGAGAAAGACTGGTATTTGGTTCTTCTGCAATATCTTTCTCAAGCGAGCCTGCATTTACGCCAATACGAACCGCTTTATTGCTCTTTTTTGCTGCTACAAAGATGGCGTCAACAATATCGTTATCTCCAATGTTTCCAGGATTAATCCTGATAGCTGCAGCAGGTGACTCAAGTGCTGCGAGGGCAAGTGAGGCATCAAAGTGAATATCTGCCACAATGGGGCCTGCTGCCTCGTTAGCGATCTTTGAAAAAGCCGAAAGGGCAGCTTTATCTGGAAGGGTCACTCTTACTATATCTGCTCCTGCTGAAAACAAATCTTGTGCTTGTGCAAGGGTTTTTTTAGCATCGTGAGTATCGGTTGTGGTCATAGACTGAATCGAGACAGGTGAAGCTCCCCCAACTACAACAGAGCCTACAATAACCTCGCGGGTCTTTCTTCTATGAGAGCAAACTGCGTCCACCAGCGTGCTTATCCTCCCAAGATAAAGCGAACAATATCTTGGCGCAACAAAACAACAAACAAGATTATAAAGAGCAAGATACCAATGTAGTTAAGAACCGAAACCAGTTTTTTTGAAAGCGGCCTTTTAATAATCGCTTGAATAAGCTCTATCACAATTTTTCCACCATCAAGCGGAGGAATAGGCAGAAGATTCATGAATCCAAGCGAAAGCGAAACAGCAGCTACAAGTATGAGAATAGAGCCAAGACCCGCTGCAGCAGCACTGCTTGCCATAACAGAGATGCCCACAACACTCGTAGATTGCGAGATTACATTTGCGATTTTATCGGGTTGGAAAAGTTGCAAAATATAAGACGCCGTCATCACGATATAGTTCCAAGCTTGCTTACATGCGTCAAAGAAGTTTAGGTGAACCGTTTGCGTTTGTGCAGAAACGCCAAGCTTTTCTCCAGGTTCTTCTGGGGTAATTTGTGCAAGTCGTCCGGCTCCGTCATGCTGGTAAAGCACGGTTACCGTGTCACCTTGTGCAAGTTCAAGGTTCAGTTGGGTGGCAACATCAGTCCAGGTGGGAGTAAGCGTCCCTTCCACATCAAGAATTTTATCTCCTGCCTGAATGCCTGCTTTGTCAGCCAGCGAGCCCTCCTCTACCGCACCAATCTGGTTGGTATCAATAATCTGAGTAGTTCCCACCGCGCTTAAGACAAAAACCAGCAAGAAGTAGCCGCACAAGATGTTAATAAAAGCACCGGCTACCAATATAAAAAAGCGTCCAAAAAAGCCACGAGAAAGGTAGGTGTGTTTTTTCTCGGATGCCAAAAACGCTTCTGGGTCCATATCTGGCACCCGAGAAACCCCAGCTGGCGTTGTCTCGGGCATGGAAAAATCGTGGCCTTTATCATACTTGGTGAGCAGATGAGCGTCTCGTTCAAGGGTTCTATAAAAAATGGCTTCCTCGTCATCATCAAGCTCTTTGTAAGGAACTTCTTCAATAGACGCCCAATCGTTTAATGTGGCGAGGGCTTCTAACACGTTGTCTTCGTCTAGCGAAAGCTCCTGTGCAATAGTTTGATGGCTTACCACGCCGTGTTCTTGCACACACGCTAACACGCGGGCTAAATCTTTTTCGCTACCTTCTTCCATACCGCAAACCTGCGTGTAGCCGCCTAGCAAAAGTGGCGTTACGCCGTAATCGGTTCCGGTCTTTTTGGAAGCGTGGTGGAGTTTAAATCTACAGGGAAGACCAAGGAAAAATTCTTTGACACGTATTCCAAAAACGCGAGCGGCTAAGAAGTGTCCGCCTTCGTGGATAAATACGAGCACAGAAAGGACGAGAAGTCCCCAAAATACAATGGAAATAACGTGAAGTACACTACTCATGTAAGCTCCTTTATGAGACGCGTTGCGTACGCCCGGCTAGTCTCATCTACTTTTTCAAGCTGCTCTATCGAGGTGATGGTCTCTGTTGGTATCGCGTTTAGCGTCTTCTCAATTACGGTAGAAACAGTTAGAAAACCAATCAGGCCATCTCGATAGGCTTTATTTGCCACTTCGTTTGCAGCATTCATTATACAGGGTGCAGTGCCTCCTCTGCGTCCAGCATCGTAGGCAATTTCTAAACAGCGAAAATTATTCATATTTGGAGGCAAAAAATGTAGATCTTTAATGCTGTAAAAGTCTAGGGGCTCAACCGGGGACGGTATGCGAGCAGGGTATGTGAGCGCATACTGGATAGGAATTCGCATATCAGGAGGGCCAGCTTGGGCTTTTACGCTTCCGTCTTGAAACTCGACCATGGAGTGTATGAGAGATTCTGGATGAATAAGGACAGAGATAGCATCATAGGAAGCTTGAAAAAGATGATGCGCTTCTATTACTTCAAGGCCTTTATTCATAAGCGTGGCAGAGTCTATAGTGATTTTGTCCCCCATCTGCCAGGTAGGATGCTTAAGCGCTTCTTTAGCTGTAACGTTAGCAAGGTCGCATGCGGCATAGGTTCTAAAGGGACCTCCCGAGCACGTGAGCCAAATACGTTTAAAAGCGGCTGGTTGCTCGCCTTCTAAACATTGAAAAATTGCTGAGTGCTCAGAGTCTACTGGTATGAGCTGGTTTCTAGAAAGCTCTGGTATGATGAGGTCGCCAGCACATACCAAAGCCTCTTTGTTGGCACAGGCTATCTGTTTACCAGCTTTCGCAGCGGCAAAAACAGGGCGAAGTGCCGCAAAGCCAACTACGGCTACTACAACGATATCTATCTCTGGCAAGGTGGCGAGTTCAACAAGGCCACTTTGCCCTGCGTGCATGGTTGCGTCTGGGAAGGAGGCGGGTTTCTCGGGAGCGCTTAGGCAGACATGCGAAGGATGAAACTCGCGTGCAATCTCTTGAAGGCGTGCGGTGTTAGTATGAGCAGAAACGGCAGTGAGCTCAAAGAGGTCGGGGTGCTTTTGTATCACAGAAAGCGTACTCGCTCCTATGGAGCCCGTTCCGCCGAGAAGGGCTATGTGAATTTTGTCGCGAGCCATTGCTAGATAAATCCGCCTAGCTCGAGAACAAAGCAGGCGAT
>CANBCO010000033.1 GCA_947367165.1 uncultured Coriobacteriaceae bacterium | reverse complement strand
GTTTGGACTATAGGTAAGCCATCTATTTCATAATGTTCATCAGGTATAACTCTAAAGAGAACCATGCTACCATTTAAAGCCATATTAGCAAGTATTACTATTTCACCATTATCTGGTTTTACAGGGTTAGTAATAGTATATTCTGTACCCCATTTAGCATAAAGTGTTATATCGCCAGTAACTTTACTAGTGAAAAAATTCCACATGTTATAAGGGCTACATTCAGGATCCGTAAACCATCCACCAAATTTAAATCCTTCATATGTTGGATTAGTAGGAATAGGTATAGTATTTCCATAAACTAAAGTAGTTCCTGTAATAGGGTCTCCTCCTTGTGAATCAAAAGTAACTGTACACATAAATTTAGCATATAATGTAATAGGAGCAGTTACTGTATTAGTATCAAAATTCCATTTACTTGTATCAATAAATGTTGGATCTGAATACCAACCGGCTACAGTGCCATCTGTCCAAGCTACCGTAGGTTCACTTACTTTCCCTCCGGTATCTACATCAACTGTAGAAGGTGTCACCGTTCCTGTTGGAACGCTAAAGGTAACGGTATACGAATCAACAAACTTGCCATATAGCGTATGTACATTAAGGTCAACTGGAGAAGTACCCGTCACTTCATTTGTATATGTACTTTCTTTATACCATCCTTTAAAGCTTTTGCCAGCCACAGTAGGCGCAGGTAACGTACCATAAGTGCTTTGACCGCCATCGATGTAGACAAAACTCCCATCAGAAGGAGGGCTAATGCCTGTAGGAACGGAATAGGCAACTACCGTCCTGATAGTTCCACCTGAAATATGCCCATCTCGTGTTGGATTGGTTGTGTCTTTATTAATAACAATTGCACCATTTTTGTCATTGGTAAGAGTAGTAGAGCCAAGAGTTACCGTAGTCATATAATCTACGGTAAGGGTTTGAATATCATTAGAGGTTGCACTTGCGCCAACAGTAAGATTAGCCGGGAAGGTAACGTCATCTGAAACAGTAACGTTGCCATACATTACTCCAGTATATGGAGAAGTATCTTTAGCAGAAAAAACAATCCCTTTAGTAAGGTTTCCATCAAAACCTACTATTCCTTCTTTTTCCACACCTTTGGCGATAAGGACAGCATTCCCGTTTAATTGATTTTCCACCGCACTTCCATACACGCCACAACCAATTCCGCTTCCGCCTTGACCTCCTGTAGCTTCAATTGTGCCGCCACTAACAATAACCCCCTTTTCACTTGACTTAAATCCCCCACCAATTCCAGATGCATATTTTCCACCGGTTGCCGTAACATTGCCACCACCAATAACTATATTAGTTGCAACTTCTTGTGGATCACCACCATTAACTCCTCCAGTCCCAATTCCAGCTGCATATTCTCCGCCTGTCGAAATAACAGTTCCTCCAGAAATAGTAATATCGCTTCCGCCTCTTCGAACACCCCCGCCAATACCAGCTCCATGCCATCCTCCATTTGCAATGACAGTGCCACTTTTAATAGTAATCTTATTTCCAGATCCTAGATTTCCTCCCCCTATTCCAGCCGCTAACGTTCCACCATTTGCCGTGATTTTCCCACCATCAAAAACAATATTTTCTGCAAGATGGGAATCGTGACTACCAATTCCTGCTCCTTGGTTTCCACCAGTTGCTAAAAGCTCTCCAGTGTTACCTTGAAAAGTTAGTGTCCCAACACTTCCGCCAGAACTACATTTTTGTATTCCTGCAAAAAAACTAGCTTGAGTTTTAAACACATTTTCGCTGTTGTCTGCCAAGGTAAGAGTTACATTGAATGCAGCATCATCTGCAATTTCCATGGCTGAGCCAACCGTTGCTGCAATATTAACTCCCGCCAAAGTTAAATTTACTGTATTTCCGGCTTGTAAAGACCCCTGACCAATGAGAATTCGATCAGTCGTAGAAGCAGTAGCATCAGTATTTTTTATAGTCATTGGTGTTGTAGATTTAATAGTCAATACCCCGTTAGCATACGCGTAGTCATCATCGGTTAATTCAGTCTTACCGTCTGTCGCAGTAATAGTAAACGCCCCTGAAGCAGGAGCATTTATTCCGCCATAAGACGCGTCAGAGAACACTCCCCCTAAAACACTCGCATAGGCGCATCCGATGCAGCCAAGAAGCGCAAAGAAACTACATGCTAATCCCAAAGAGAGTTTCGACCTAATTGTTTTAAACATAAAACCTCCATTATCTATCTTACTAACCCTCCATTTATAAAATATGCTCAAGCAACTCATTGTACAAAAACTATGTATCTCTACGTTGAAAATGCTTGAAATATAATAGAAAAAACACAAAATCCACACCAACAACAACTTGCAGTGCTATTCCAAAACAAAGAAACTTGAACTGCATATTATTCCATTGCCTTCCGAAAAAACCAACATTATCAGATTGGAACATGAAGGTTCCTCTTTGCAAATATGCCATATGAGGGCGGTGTTATGGTGAATGAGGGTAGGAAGGGATCCCCGCTGTTTTTGAACAATAGCCCCCAATTGTTCAACTTTACAACAGGAAAACCCAAGCGAGCCCACCATTTTTGAACAATAGGCTCCAATTGTTCAACTTTTCAGCCAAAAAACTCAGGCAAGCACCTTGACATCGCACCCGTTCCCTAGCCCACACCCACAACATGCACAGCGGCCTCAGCTGGCTGCATACTGTTTTTCTCGGAGAAATAACGATAACATCACGCCAATAAAAAAGTCAGACCTCCCACTACGAGAGGCCTGACTAACACATACTTATAAACCTTGCGCACTACAGTTTAATCTCGATATCAACACCAGCAGGAAGGTCAAGGCGCATAAGCGAATCAACCGTTGAGCTTGAAGGGTCCAAAATGTCAATCAAGCGTTTGTGTGTGCGCATTTCAAACTGCTCGCGGCTGTCTTTGTCCTTATGCGGCGAGCGAATGACCGTATAAATGTTGCGCTCGGTAGGAAGCGGAATAGGGCCAGAAACACGCGCACCCGTTTTTTGCACCGTATCCACAATGAGCTTGGAAGACTGGTCGATAATCTCGTGGTCAAAGCCTTTTAAGCGAATTCTAATTTTTTGTGATGCCATCTCTGTCCTTATCCCTCTACGTTTCCTTTAATTTCATCTGCTACGCTCTTTGGTACCGGTTCGTATTCCGAGAATTGCATGGTATAACTCGCGCGACCTTGTGTTTGAGAGCGAAGGTCGGTGGCGTAACCAAACATCTCGCCAAGCGGTACATTTGCCTTGATGACTTTAGAGCCACGGCGATCTTCCATGCCCTCAATTTTGCCTCTGCGACTCGAGAGGTTGCCCATAACGTCTCCCATGTACTCCTCGGGAGTCTCAACCTCAACGGCCTCAATAGGCTCCAAAAGCACCGGATTTGACTGCTTAAGAGCGTCTTTTACTGCCATAGAGCCTGCAATTTTGAACGCAGCCTCACTGGAGTCAACCTCGTGATATGATCCATCATAGAGCGTCACTTTCACGTCTACTACAGGATAACCTGCAATAACGCCAGCTTGAAGAGCTTCTTTGATGCCTTTATCAACACTGGGGATGTATTCTTTTGGAACAACACCGCCCACAATCTGGTTCACAAACTCATAACCCTTACCAGCCTCTTGTGGCTCAAGATTGATAACAACGTGTCCATACTGTCCACGACCACCACTCTGGCGAATAAACTTGCCTTCCACACCTTGCACGGCTTTTCCAGCAGTTTCACGGTAAGCAACTTGTGGTTTACCCACGTTGCACTCAACCTTAAACTCGCGACGAAGGCGGTCAACAATAATATCTAGATGAAGCTCACCCATACCGGCGATGATGGTCTGTCCGGTTTCATGATCGGTATGCACCTGGAAGGTTGGGTCTTCCTCGGCAAGTTTTGCAAGGCCAACGCTCATCTTTTCTTGGTTAGCTTTGTCTTTTGGCTCCACAGCAACGTCAATAACGGGATCCGGGAAGTCAATCGACTCTAAAATAATGGGGTGAGCTTGGTCGCAAAGCGTATCTCCGGTTGTGGTGTCTTTAAGGCCAACCACGGCAACAATGTCTGCCGTTGAGCACGAATCACGGTCGATTCGGTCATTAGCATTCATCTCTAAGATACGACCAAAGCGCTCGCGCTCGCCTTTTGCGGTGTTATAGACGTAAGAGCCTGCATCTGCCGTTCCAGAATACACACGAATGTACGTAAGTTTTCCTACAAAAGGATCGGTCATAATCTTAAACGCTAGCGCGCTAAAAGGCTCGCTATTCTCGGGTTTACGCGTCTCAATCTCGCCAGTTTTGGGATTTTCGCCCTCAACAGGAGGTACATCAAGTGGGCTTGGAAGGTAGTCAACAACCGCGTCAAGCAACTCTTGAATGCCTTTGTTTTTATAGGCACTTCCCACAAATACAGGATTCATGCCGTTTGCAAGCGTGGCTTTACGAATAGCTGCCTTAAGCACATCTACCGGCACGTCTTGCTCTTCTAACACAAGCTCCATAAGGTCATCTGAGTAATCTGCTGCTGCATCAAGCAACTCGGTGCGTTTCTCGGCAGCTATATCAGCAAACTCAGCAGGAATGCTATCCATTTTCTCTGGATAAATCATGCCCTTGTCGTCTTCTTTAAAGTCCCACGCCTCCATGGTGACAAGGTCAATGATGCCCCAGAAGTTTTCCTCGGCTCCCATAGGGACCTGCGCAGCGACTGCAGGAGCATTAAGGCGGTCTTTCATCGTTTCAATAGCGTTAAAAAAGTCGGCTCCCACGCGATCATATTTGTTAATAAAAGCGATACGAGGAACGTTATAGTTAGAAGCCTGACGCCACACCGTCTCACTTTGAGGCTGAACACCAGCTACGGCGTCAAAAACGGCCACCGATCCATCAAGCACGCGAAGCGAACGCTCAACTTCACTTGTAAAGTCAACGTGGCCCGGTGTGTCGATAATTTGGATAACGTTATCTTTCCAAAAGCACGTTGTAGCAGCACTTGTTATCGTTACGCCACGCTCTTGCTCTTGGGCCATCCAGTCCATGGTTGCTGCACCTTCATGCACCTCACCAATTTTGTGGGTTTTTCCCGTGTAGTACAAAATGCGCTCTGTTGTTGTAGTTTTTCCAGCATCAATGTGAGCCATGATGCCAATGTTGCGCATGTCTTTAAGCGTATATTTACTCTTTGCCATACTCTAACACCCCTTCCTAAAAACGATAATGTGCAAACGCACGGTTTGCCTCGGCCATTCTAAAGACCTCTTCGCGTTTTTTAATCGAAGCTCCCACACCATTTGAGGCATCAATTATCTCGTTTGCAAGGCGCTCAATCATAGTCTTTTCCTTGCGCGTCCGAGAAAACCCAACAATCCAGCGGATAGCCAATGTGGTGGAACGGCGTGAATTCACGTCAACCGGAACCTGGTAGGTTGCACCACCCACACGACGAGGCTTTACTTCAATAGTGGGACTTACGTTTTCCATAGCCTTTTTCAGTTACAACTAATATTTGTTGTCCCTCTTCGGCTATTTCACAACCTACACAGATTCCATTATTTCCTAATTCAATTCCTTTTACACCTGTCTCTTATACACATCTCCGAGCCCACGAGACGTAGAGGAATCTCGGTTGGCGTCGTGTGCGTGGAAACAGGGGGGGGGGGGGGGGGGGGGGGGGGGG
>CANBCO010000032.1 GCA_947367165.1 uncultured Coriobacteriaceae bacterium | reverse complement strand
CCCACATACCATCTCTTCGATGTGCACGGTGTTTGCAGAAAGCGAAGTGGTTTCACTTGTTGCACAAGATGCAGCCATACCAGACATTGTAGGAGGACTTGCAGAAAGCGTTGCTCAAAAGACTGCCGCTTTGGTTTCTCGGCAAAAAGGGCACGCGCCCTTTCTCTTCACTGGAGGTGTCTCTCAAAATGCAAGTGTTCACGCTGCGTTATGTAGAGTTCTTGACCAAGAAATCAAAACTGATGTAGCTTCTCAATACTGTGGTGCGTTAGGCGCCGCGCTCCTTGGGTAGATACTTTTTGGCAAACACTGCACACTTTCGTGTGCATACAAGGTGAGGAGTTCGTATGTCAGAAAACGAAAACACGCAGCAAAATACACAAGTACAAGACAAGCCTGTGTACAATCCCCCAGAAGCTGCAAGCAAAAAATTTGTCTGGAAAAACGGCAAGAAAAGCATTAACTACACGGCGTGTGCCGAGGCGTTGCCAGTCTATGATTATGATTCTCATAAACTTATTGGACATCAGTTTATGCTTTCGTATGTGGCTGATAATCCAAGCAACAAAGAGGATCGTCCAGTGACGTTTTTATGGAACGGAGGTCCTGGCGGATCAAGTGCTATGGTAAACATTGGTGGCTTAGGACCTCATCGCGTTCCTACGGTAGGAACTGAGCACCTTACACCAACTGCAAAGTTTGAGGATAACCCCTACACACTTTTGCAAGAGTCTGACTTGATTTTTTTAGATGCATTTGGAACAGGATACTCGCATGTTGACCCTGCTTTTGACAAGAAAAAAGTGTGGGGAGTTGACGGTGACGGTGCATCAATGGCAAGTGGCATTGCCGCATGGCTAGAAGAGCATGACCGCTGGCATAGCCCGCTTTACCTCTATGGCGAGTCATACGGCACTATGAGAAATGCTGTAGTGTATCGTATCTTAGGCGAGCGCGGCATTGGCGTTACCGGTGTGGTTGAGCAATCAAGTATCTTAGATTACGCGCCAACGCTTTCCGGAAATGATGCCTACTACATGGGCATGCTTCCTTTGTATGCAACGGCTGCACAACATTTTAAGAAAGTAGGCAAAGGATTTACAGTTAAGCAGTGGTGGGACAAAGCATTTGACTTTGTATATGACACATATGCGCCTGCTCTTATAAAAGGAGACAGCTTAAGCGAAGACAAAGTAGACGCGGTTGCAAAGCAAATGAGTGAGCTTATTGGTCTTGACAAAGACTTTATTAAGCAATGCGGCTTGCGAATCGAGCTTGATACATTTAGGCTTAACATTTTGGCAGACGAAGGAAAAACGTGCGGACGTTATGACATGCGTTTTACCACGTATAAGTATAAGCCTGTTCAAGACGATAACGAGTTTTTTGCAGGTGAAGATCCTTCCATGGACGCCATCAACTCGCCTTATCAAGGAGCCTACCTTGAGCTTTTACAAGAGATTGGTTTTAAGGGAGATTCAAACTACGACGGCCTTAACATCACTGTAAACGAAGACTGGGACTGGACACACCAAGCACCTGGTACGATGGGAAGTCCACAGACACCAGATGTTGCCTTTGATATATCTACTGCACTTCGTCGTAATCCAAAGAGCAGGATTTTATTCTTTGGCGGCTACTATGATGCGGCTACGCCATTTTGGAACGTAAAGCATGACATGGATAAACTCTGGCTTCCAAAAGAGTTGAAAGAGCGCATTGAATACCACGTGCACGAAAACGGACATATGGCATACGCAGCTACTGAGGCACTTGAAAAAATGGCACCAGAGCTTCATGACTTCTACGAAAAAAGGCATGAGGACTAAGACGAGCTACAAAACAGTCGCGGTTACGGTATAGTTGTATGAGCAAAAAAGACAAAAGACGAAAGGTAGGCCGTGCGCGAGCTTGAAAAGCGAATACAACAAGATGGCGTGTTATATCCGGGAAACGTCGTTAAGGTGGATACGTTTTTAAACCACCAAATCGACGTTTCCCTCATGCAAAACATGGCGCGCGAGTTTGCAAACCATTTTAAAGAAAAACCAATTACCAAAGTCTTTACTATTGAAGCCTCTGGTATTTCGCTTGCAACCTTAACAGCTGCTGAGCTGAATGTTCCCTGTGTTTTTGCAAAAAAAGCAAAATCTATCAACCTTGGAGACGACGTCTATAGCACAGATATCGTGAGCTATACGCACAAAAATACCTACGAAGTCATTGTCGCCAAGTATGTTCTTCATCCAGAAGATCAAATCTTGATTATCGACGACTTTTTAGCCAACGGATGCGCCTTAAACGGCCTTATAGAGCTGGTTGAAGCAGCTGGTGCACACATACAAGGCATAGGAGTAGCCATTGAAAAAGGCTTTCAGCCAGGCGGAGCATCACTTCGCGCTCGCGGCTATGACCTCTTAAGCCTTGCCATTATTGATGAGGTAGACGAACAAACAAACGCCATCACCTTTAGAGCGCAGGACTAAAAATCAAAGCGCCCTTCTCGGCTGCTCAAAAAAGACTTCTGAAACGCCTCGTAGCGGTCTTGTAAAATCGCCTCACGAGCCCGGTTCATAAGGGAAAGCAAGTAATACAAGTTGTGTTTTGAAAGAAGAATAGCCCCAAGCATCTCCTTACTCTTTACAAGATGATGCAGGTATGACCGAGAAAATCCAGCTTTACACACCGGGCAACCGCACGCTGGGTCTAGCACGGTCTTATCAAGCGCAAACCGGGCATGCTTGAGTTTTATCCTTCCCTCACTGGTAAAAGCCGAGCCCATGCGGGCGGTTCGGGTGGGAAGGACACAATCAAACATGTCTACACCTTTTCCAACGGCGCGTACCAACGTAGCGGGATTGCCTACTCCCATAAGGTAGCGCGGTTTGTCTTTGGGCATATACTGCTCAAGAAGCGGAGTGAGCGTTTCAAACATGGTTTCGTGCGGCTCTCCCACACTGTAGCCTCCAATGCCATAGCCAAAAAAGTCGCCCACTTCTTGAAGTCGTCTTATGCTTTCACGCCTTAAATCGAGGTCCATCCCACCTTGCACAATGCCAAAAAGTGCCTGGTCTGGCCTAGTGTGCGCAGCGAAGCATTGCTCGGCCCATGTGGCAGAAAGCTCCATAGAGCGTTTCACTTTTTCATACGGTGCCGGGTATCCGCAACAGATATCGAGTTGCATACAGATGTCAGAACCAAGGTTTTGAGCAATCTCCATATTCTTCTGTGGAGTCCACTCAATCCATGCGCCATCGTAGTCTACAGCTCTAAAACGCACCTTATCGTCTTCTATGCGCATGTGCTCTTCTAAGCTAAATACTTGAAAGCCGCCGCTATCAGTAAGAATTGGTTTGTCCCAGCGCTCCCACGTTTGTAATCCGCCCATCTGAGCAATAAGCGAAGAGCCTGGCCGCATTTCAAGGTGATAGGTATTCGCGAGTATAATTTGTGCACCAATCTCACGTAAGTCGCAAGGCGTAAGCCCCTTTACCGTCGCTTTGGTTCCTACCGGCATAAAAACAGGCGTCTTAATCTTGCCGTGAGCTGTAGTAAACGTCGCGGCACGAGCAGAAGTGCTGGTATCCTCATGTTCTATTTGAAAGCTAAACAATGGCTCCATGTTTTCCTCAACATTTGCGTACTTTTGAGGGTACAATAAAATGACGCAAAATGCAAAAGGAGAAACATGCGCGAAACCACAGAGCAAAACCGTCAAAAAAATGCAATAGATGTCCAAGAGGTTTTCTCGGCTTTTAAAGAAACGAGAACGGCAAACAAACGCTACAACGAAGCACACGCCAAGCTAAAGGCACTCCATAACGAGATAAAAGATGCTCGGGAGACGCTTTCTCACAGAGAAAACATAGAAGCACATTATGACACCTTGATTGAGACTAATACCAAGCAGCGAGAGCTTGCTTTAAAAGAGATGCAGCGTGCGATATCTCGTGTAAGCGTTCTTGAGTTAAAAATTAAAGAGCTTGAAAAGCGGTTTAGTGAGTTAAAAGATCAAAATGCACGCATGCTTGAGCCGCTGCAAGATAAGCTTGCGCGGGCCCAAAATGCCTATGACCGGGCTAAAAACGAGTATCGGACTGCAGAAAAGTCGCTTAAGCAGGCTAAAGAAACGCTTGCCTCGGCTCAATCTGGAGAGATTCAAGACGCGATTGCGCCTGCCAAAGAACACTTGGAAAATGCTGCTGTTTCCGAGAAAAGCGCTGCCTCTTTGCAGATGGCCGCAAAGCTGGAGTTTGAGCAAAGAAAGCGCACGTATGACGAGGCTTTTGCTCGCGCAAAACAAGATGAAAAAGATTCCCAAAGTGCACTAGAAGCGGCACAAAACGAGTTAAAGCAGGTCAAAAAAACAGTAACTGCTAAAAATGACGAGGCAGAAACTGCCCAGAAAAACCTTGACGAGGCAGATGAAATTCATGCTACCCCACAAGAAACAAGCCGCTTAAAGGCTTTTATTGAAGATAATATCGAGGCCGCTCGAGCACAAGAAAAGCACGTGCAAGCACTTGAAGCAGACGCCAAAAAAGTGCGGTCTAAAACGCGGGCAACGCGCATAGGCTTTATTGCGCTTCTTGTTTTTGTGGTGATTGTAATTGTGCTCATTATCTGGCTTATCGCAACTTTTGCTTAGTGAGCGGGCAGTAATTAGCTGCTAAACAATAAACATCGCATCGCCAAACGAAAGCATTCGGTATCCTTTTTTGATAGCGTGGGCATACGCATCCATAATGACTTCTCTACTTGCAAAAGCAGAAACCAACATCATGAGCGTGGAACGCGGCACATGAAAATTAGTGATGAGAGCATCTACCACGTGAAAGGTTGAGCCTGGAAGTAAAAAAAGCGAAGTGGTTGCCCGATCTTTTGGCTCCACCGTACCGGTGGTTGTATTGTAAGCGCTCTCAAGAGAGCGCACCGAAGTAGTTCCAACCGCAATAACCCTTCTTTTCTCGGCTTTTGCGGTGTTGATAGATTTTGCTACAGAAGGCGTGATAGTGTAGCGTTCGGTGTGCATGACGTGGTCTTCTGCCTGCTCTTCTGAAACCACCCTAAAGGTATCGACGCCCACTTCAAGCTCTACAAAGTGGAGCTCTACACCTTTTTCTTGCACTTTTTGCAAAAGCGCTTCTGTAAAGTGAAGGCCTGCCGTAGGGGCAGCAGCAGAGTGCCGCTCTTGCATCGCATAGACCGTTTGGTACTGCTCGGGGTCTCCTGAATACGTTTTAATATAGGGAGGAAGCGGAAGTTTTCCAAGCTCATCTAAGGCTTTTTGAAACGAGTCTTTGTTTTTGACCGAGAAACGCACCAGACGTCCTCCGCGCGCATCTTCCAGGTAATCTACAATCTCGCCTTGAATGAGAGGGTCTTCAAGCTCGCCAAACGCCACCTTTGCACCAGGCTTAAGTCGCGCTGCAGGACGAGCCAAACACTCCCAGGTAAGCCCTGTTGTATCGAGGTCATGGCGAGGACGAGTAAGTAGGAGCTCAACTGAGGCTCCGGTAGGGACTTTAGTTCCTAATAGTCTTGCAGGGAGCACCCTCGTTTTGTTTGCTATGAGGACGTCTCCTTCTTGCAGGTAGTCTACTATGTCATAAAAGTGGCGGTCTGCTATGATGCCGCTTTCTTTTTGAAGCACCAAAAGGCGACACGCATCGCGGGGTTCAGCTGGGCT
>CANBCO010000031.1 GCA_947367165.1 uncultured Coriobacteriaceae bacterium | reverse complement strand
GATTGGGGGAGGCGTTTTTAATCTGCCTCAAAATATGGCCTCGGTTGCTTCCCCGGTTGCTCAGATGGTGGCGTGGCTTATTACTGGAGCTGGGATGCTGGGTATTGCGTGCTCGTTTAGGACGCTTTCGCGTGTAAAGCCTGAGCTTACCAATGGCATCTATACCTACGCTCATGCGGGATTTGGCTCGCTTCCTGGGGCACTTGTTGCCTTTAGTTACGTGGTGTACAACACGTTTTCATGTGCTGCCTATGGCGTGTTAATTTGCTCGTCTTTAAACTTTTTTATTCCTGGTGTGTTTGAAGGCGGAAATAACTGGCTCAGCACGTTAGTTTCTTCTGGCCTTTGCTGGGCTCTCTTTTTTCTCATGCTAAAAGGCACAAAGACATCTGCAAGCATAAATGTGGTAGCTACGGTGGCAAAGCTTATTCCAGTTTTACTCTTTATAGCGATTGCGCTTATGCTGTTTGTGCCAGCATCCTTTATGACTGAGGCATGCGCGTCCCAAGCACCCGATGCTCCAGCTTTGGCTACTCAAGTAAGCGGCGTTTTGCCCATCTCAATGTTTGCCTTTTTGGGAATTGAAGGCGCCGTTGTCATTTCTGCCTCTTCTAGCTCACAAAAAGCTGTAGGAAAAGCCACCGTTGCCGGCTTTTTGCTGGTGTTGCTGCTCTATATTGCCGTTTCTCTTCTTCCGTTTGGCTCAGAAACACAGCAAAATCTTGCCGCACTTTCTACGCCTTCTACTGCTTCATTTCTTGCCGAGAAAAGCTTCTACGTTCCAGCTGCGCTCATGTGTGCAGGCGTTGCCGTCTCTGCTTTAGCTGCGTGGCTAGTCTTTACGTTAATGATTATCCAGATGCCTTTTTCGGCAGCACAAGACCAGTTGTTTCCCGCTTGTTTTAAGAAAACCAATGCAAACGGTGCACCTGTTTTTTCCTGTCTACTTGCGAGTTGCTTGTGCCAAGCGTTGATACTGGTGGCGCATTTTTTATCGGGTACCATCTGGACTGAGCTCATTTCCATTGCAGCGGTGCTTGCAATGCCGTGTTACTTACTTTCAGCAGCGTATCTGCTAAAGCTTGCTATACAAGAAAAAAAGCCAACGGGGGCTCTTCCTGCCCTGGTTGGAGTTGCTTTTTGCGGATATGCGTTTTTCTCGGCGGGGCCTTTATATATTGCAATCTGCTGCGTGGTATACCTTTTAGGAATGCCGTTTTGCTTGCACTCCTGCGTTAAGCAAAAACAATGACAAGAATAAGGATGATAAGTAAAACAACTGCGATAATAGCAACGAGCACGGCCGCACGTAGATTGCTTGTTTTGGGGCTTTTGCTAAAAAGATCTCTGTTGCCTTTTGGTACGCTTAAATACTGGCCGTAGTGAAGCTCTTTTTTTAATCTGTCTTGAGCTACACGGCTTTTTCTGTAAGAAGAGGGTGTGAGACGAGAAGGAACCTTTGTTGTGAAGGAGGTGTCATGGACATAGGTTCCAGACGCTTCCGCTTCATCCTCTGCCATCCTATTGACAGGTTCTTGTGAAATGCGGGACCGTTTGGGGTGTACGTAAGGCCTATTTGGCGAAGTGTCACTCATCTCATCCTCCAAAACTCATTATTATAATAAAGGATTTTAGAAACACTGTGTGAGGAGAATTGTGCCATCAGTGCATAGCTACTTTCATAAAGGCGAAAAAACGCTGAAAGAAGAGCAAACTGCGCCTGTAATCGTTCTGGTTTCTGGGGGAGCAGATTCGGTCGCGCTTTTTTTGCGGCTTATCTCTCATGTGCCGGTTGCGCTTTCTCGAGGCAAAACACCCGAGGCAATCTCAAAAGAGCGCTTACACGTGTTACACGTAAATCATGGTATACGAGGCCTTTCTGCCCAAGAAGACGCAGAGTTTGTAGAAGAACTTAGCGCACGCTACGGCATTTCCTGTACAGTCCGCGAGGTACCTGCCCCAGCGTATGCCTTAGAGCACGGCATTGGCTTAGAAGCGGCCGCTCGCGAGTTGCGCTACGGTGCTGCCGAGAAACTCGCCTCCTGCCTTGCCAAAGCCACCCAAACGCGCCCGCAAGATGTCCGCATTCTCACTGCGCATAACGCCGATGACGTGGCAGAAACTTTTTTCATGCGGGCGCTTACAGGGTCAGGTGCGGCGGGTTTATCGGCTATTCCTACTTGGCGAGGGCGCATCGTGCGGCCTTTTCTTCACGTGACACATGAGCAAAACTGCGAGTATGTGCGGCTCAAAGGTGAGTCTTGGTGTGAAGATGAGACCAACAGAGATCAAGCGTACTTTAGAAACTTTGTGCGCCATGCGCTTATATCCCCTGCTCAGACGCGAGATGCGCATGCTGTGGATAACGTTGTTCGCACCTCAGAAATCTTAGCGCAAGAAAACGCTTACCTAGAAGGTGTAGTTACTAAGATTTGGCCAGGTCTTCTTAAGCAAAGTGGCAATCACGTGCTTGCGTTTGATGCAAAAAAAATGAATGCCCTCGATATTGTGCTTGCGCGGCGCGTGCTAAAAAGAGCGTTTTCAAAGCTTGCACAAGACCCGCGCGTGCGTTTTGAAAGTCGTCACATTGATGCTGTATTAGAGCTCGTTTCTAAGGAAAAAGGCACCATTTCGCTTCCGGGTGAGCTTTTTGCTGAGGTCTCATACGGCTACCTTACGCTTACGAGAGCAACTTTTTCTCCTGCTCAGGCAGGTTGGCTTTCTCTTCCAGGCTTTAGAGCGGTTTCTTTAAACGCAGAGGTATATGCCCAGATTTTAGCGCTTCCAAAAGGAGCAGACCCGCTGTATCTTGCAAAAAAGGCGGCTTTGTTAAAAAAACCTACGGCGCTTTTTGACTATGCAGCACTTGGAAAGCCTTTACGGCTTTGGATAGGAAATGCTCAGCCTGGCGATAGCATGCGTCCTTACGGCATGAACGGACATAGCAAGCGCGTTTCTAGTGTGATGCGAGAGGCGCACATTCCAGATGCACTCAGCCAGGACGTGGTGGTAGTAAAAACGGAGCCAGACGGGGAGGTTTTAGCACTTCTCGGCGTGCGTCAATCTGAGATAGCCAAAGTTTCCGAGAAAACCACGAGCCTGTTAGTTATCCAAAAAGAAGGCTGAAAGTTTACAGGGATTTTAAAACCTCGCGGGCAGAAAAGTTCTGCATGTGCCACAATAGAATACTTAGGCAATAAAGGAGTACGCAGATGAGTCAAGACCTTCATTCAGATATTGAGCGTCTCGTTCTTTCAGAAGAAGAGATTGCGACTATTGTTTGTGATATGGGTGCAAAGATTACACATGATTATGCAGGTAAAAAGCTAACTCTTGTTGCGGTGTTAAAGGGAGCTACTCCTTTTATGGCAGATCTTATGAGAAAGATTGACCTTCCGCTTTCAATTGATTTTATGGAAGTTTCCAGTTATGGATCTGGGACAACTTCTTCTGGAGTGGTGCGCATTTTAAAAGACCTAAACACCAATATTGAAGGAAAAGACATCGTGTTAGTAGAAGATTTGCTCGACACCGGAAACACGCTTGCCTATTTAAAAAAGATTTTAACTAAGCGAAATCCTGCGTCGTTAGAGATTGCTACGTTTTTAAATAAAGAAGTACCTAACCGCGCAAAAGATGTGCAGCCAAAATACATAGGTGCAGATGCGCCCAATGAATTTTTGGTAGGGTATGGATTTGATTACGACGAGTTATATCGAAACCTTCCTTATGTGGGTATACTTAAAAAATCTTGTTACGAATAGAGAGCGAGCAGAATGGCCGAGAAAAAAACCACTACGCCTAAAAAAAGCGATGCAAAAAAGCGAGTAAACGTCTCTATGCCAGGGATGAAAAGTCCTGGTGGTGGCGGTAAACAACCAGGAAAAGGACCAAGCCGAGCAACGCTGCTCTATCTTTTAATTGTGATTGTGTGTTTTGGCTATTTCTTTTGGGCAACACAAGGGTTTGGCTTTTTGGGAAATTCTTCGCAAAGCCAAAGTGAGCAATCTGGAAGTACAACCACGCAAACAAGCGGCGGCCTTTTTTCCTCTCAAACAAAAGATACGCTTTCTACTAGTGCCTTTGTAGCAGCTGTGAACGAAGGCCGGATGCAAAGTGCCTCATGGAAGGTGGATTCGGGCGATTTGTCGGGCTATTACTGGCGCTCTGGTGCTGATACTAACGATGCGACGCAGCTTGTGCAATACACGAGCACGTATGCAGGAGCCGATAACTTAGATGAGCTTATGGCGGCCCACCCCGAGGTAAACTATACCGTAGATACGGCAAATGATAGCATTGGTCTTAATTTACTCATCACCTTCTTGCCAACGCTTCTGCTCATTTTGGCCATGGTTTTCATCATGAATAAAGCTGCCGGGCAAAATGCAAACGCCATGCAGTTTGGCAAAGTGAAAAAGCAGGCCACACAAGGAAAAAAGCCTGATGTGACGTTTAAAGATGTTGCAGGTATTGATGAGGCAGTAGAAGAGATTGAAGAGATTCGTGACTTTTTGGTAAAGCCCAACCGCTTTAAAAAGATGGGGGCAAAGATTCCTCATGGCGTACTGCTTATGGGCCCTCCAGGAACAGGTAAAACGCTTCTTGCAAAAGCGGTTGCAGGAGAGGCGAACGTGCCGTTTTATTCCATCTCTGGATCTGATTTTGTTGAGATGTTTGTTGGCGTTGGTGCAAGCCGCGTGCGTGACCTTTTTAAGCAGGCCAAAGCAAATGCGCCGGCTATCATTTTTATTGACGAGATTGACGCTGTGGGAAGACAGCGCGGAGCTGGTCTTGGCGGCGGACATGACGAGCGCGAACAGACGCTTAACCAGCTGTTAGTAGAGATGGATGGCTTTGAGGGAAACGCCACCGTTATTTTAATTGCAGCTACCAACCGACCTGATGTACTAGATCCAGCCCTGTTGCGCCCAGGCCGCTTTGATAGACAGATTACGGTTGATAGGCCTGACGTAAGTGGCCGAGAAGCCATACTAAAAGTCCATAGCAAAAATAAACCGTTAGCGAGCGATATTCAATACGATGCCTTAGCAAAGCTCACCCCTGGTTTTACCGGAGCTGACCTTGCAAATCTTATGAATGAAGCAGCACTTCTGAGCGCAAGGCGCAACAAAAAAGAGATTGGCATGGCAGAGATTGAAGAGGCTATGGAACGCGTTATTGCAGGCCCTGAGCGAAAAAGCCGTGTGGTGTCCCAGCAAGAGCGTGCTATTATTGCTTACCACGAATCTGGGCATGCGCTGGTAGGACATTATCTTGAAAACTCTGATCCAGTTCACAAAATCACTATTATTCCTCGGGGACAAGCCCTTGGCTATACGCTAAGTCTTCCAGAAGAAGACCGTTTCTTAGAGTCGAGACAGGCCTTACTAGACCAGATTGCTACGCTTTTGGGAGGTCGTGTGGCCGAGAAACTCTTCTGTACAGATATCACAACGGGAGCAAGTAACGATCTAGAGCGCGCAACTAAACTGGCACGCCAAATGGTGACACGTTTTGGCATGAGTGACGATTTGGGAGTGCAGGTCTTTGGTGAAGCGCAGCACGAAGTTTTTCTCGGCCGTGATTTTGCCGATAAGCAAGATTACTCTCCTCAAACGGCAGCTAAAATTGACGCAGAAGTGGCTCGTATTATGAACGAGGCTTTTGCACGTGCGAACAAAATATTGACTGAGCACGCCTCGCAGATCCGTACGATGGCAGACGTGTTACTTGTGCGAGAAACCGTTGAAGGCGAGGCAATGCAGGCGTTACTGGACGATACATGGGAGTCATATCTA
>CANBCO010000030.1 GCA_947367165.1 uncultured Coriobacteriaceae bacterium | reverse complement strand
TAGTTTCTTCTAGCAAACCTTGTTTAAACATCTTTTCAGTACGTTTATTAATCCTTTCATAAAGAACTTCTCTTGGCCATGAAAGAACAAAAACGCGAGACGGATAAAAGGCGCACCTAGTATGCAGTTTTCTGTTTTCATCTGCATAGGTAGTACCGTGATCAAGCATTTCAAGTGCTCTAATGACCCGCCGTTTATTGTGCGATTCAAGTAAAGCTGCGCTAGTAGGGTCTTTTTCTAAAAGTTCACTGTAGAGTTCTTCTGTACTTTTGCCCTCTCGCTCTCTTCGCTTGGGGCTCTTAGCATCTCCTGTAGTAAAAGATAAGTCATCAATAACCGCGTCTAAATACAAGCCGGTTCCTCCAGATAACACACACCATCTGTCAGTATTGCGTGCAGTATCGATTCTTTCGCGAGCTATTCGCTGAAAAGAAGCTGCCGAGAAACTCTCGCTAATATCTGCAATGTCAATCAGCTCATGAGGAGCGGTTTTCTCGGAAGCGCGAATTTTTGCCGTTCCTATATCCATTCTCTTATAAATTTGAAACGCATCAATTGAAAACACAATGCCGGATAGCTTGGTTGCAACCATATTGGCCACTTCGCTTTTTCCTGAAGCCGTAGGGCCTACGATAACAATGAGGGGCTTCATATCTGCTTGCCCGTTACATACCACGTTCTCGCCTGCTCTATGCGTACGTTCACAAGCTTTCCATTAAGGTCTTCACCTTCATCTGCCGAGAAATGCACCGCGATATTCTCGGGGTTATGCCCGGTATAGAGCGTGTTGTCCTTTTTGGATCTTCCTTCTACAAGCACCTCAGTTTCTTGCGAGAAAAAGCGCTGGTTAAAAGCAAAACTTTGCGCACTTACTAGCTCAACTAACCTGTTAAAGCGGCTATGAAGCTCCTCATCTGTGTATCCCAGATCAAGGCTTGCCGCTTTAGTTCCTGGACGACGCGAATAGATAAAGGTGAAAGCACTTGAAAACTGCGCTCTTTTTACAAGGTCAAGCGTTTCTAAAAAGTCCTTCTCTGACTCACCTGGAAACCCTACAATAAGGTCAGTAGTAAGGGAAATGTCTGGAATGCTCTCACGAACCATCTCTACCACTTCCAGAAAACGTGCCTTGGTGTAGCGACGATTCATCGAAGAAAGCACCGCATCAGAGCCGCTTTGTGCGGCTAAATGAAGGTGTGGCATAATACTGGGATACGCAGCCATCACGTCTACTATTTTTTGCGTTAAGTCTTTTGGGTGTGAGCTCGTAAACCGAATGCGTTCTATGCCAGTTTTTGCTACCGCTTCTAACACGTCCGAGAAACCCTCGCCATCTTTTCCCTGGTAAGAGTTCACATTTTGGCCCAAAAGCGTGATCTCTTTCACTCCATCTGCAACGAGTGCCCTAGCCTCGTATGTAATGCTTGCAAGGTCTCTACTTCGCTCGCGCCCACGAACATACGGCACAATGCAGTAGGTACAGAAATTGTTGCAGCCACTCATAATGGGCAGCCATGCCTGTGTAGCTGATGCTCGGCGACTTGGAAGTTCGCTGGTAAAGGCAGTATTTGGCTCAGAAGTGTCTACTAGAAGCGAGGTTGGGGTTTCTCGGCTAGAGACGATAAGATTGGGAAGGTTTGGAATAGCTTGTGTGCCAAAAACCACGTTTACAATTGGGACATGTTTTTTTAACATCTCGTCATCTCGTTGCGCAATACAGCCACCAATGCACACCGTTCTTAAGCCCGACCGTGGAGTTGGTGCGCTTTTTAGTGCCTGCACAAGCGCATAGAGATGCGTATCTGCCTTTTCCCGCACGCTACACGTCATAAAGACAGGAATATCTGCTGCCTCAATTGAACCAGCTTTTTTTGCGCCAACAGATTCTAGAAGGCCGCTCACTCGCTCGGAGTCGTGCTCATTCATTTGGCAGCCAAAGGTGCGCACAAAATAGGTAAGACCGGATAAAGAAAGAGACATGTTTAGTTGGAATCTCCGTCAAGTTCGTGGACGTATAGTGCCATTTTAATGGCTGTTCTTGTGTTTTCGCCTATTTGTATTTCCGAGAAAACCGGCGCCATCGTGATGTCGAGCCCATTTGGGACAAGGAATCCACGAGCTATGGCAAGTGCTTTAACTGCCTGGTTAACTGCTCCTGCCCCTATCGCTTGAATAGAAACAGCTTCGCCGTCTTTAACAAGTCCCGCTATTGCACCTGCAATGGAAGCCGGAGATGACTTTGAAGATACTTTTAAGCAATGCATCATAACCTCTTGTAAGCTTTGTTTAAACTATGGTTGTAAGTTAGATATTATACAGGAAGAAGATCATACGTTGTGGAAGACTACTAGTGGATCCAGAAGCCTTCATTTTCATCCAAATTGCAACTATTTTGCCTTTTAGGCGTAAGCAGTAACGAAAAGAATAGGGTGCGTGCTCAATTCAGGCGGAAAAGAATAGGGTGCGTGCTCATACAGTCCTCGATCGCGCCAAGGCATAGGTCTTTAGAAACTGCGCGCGCTCGTCTTATGCTCTACGCAAGAAGGGTACCACACGCATAAACTGCGCATGGTACCCTATCTGTTTTCTAGGCTGGAAACCTTTCTTGCTTTACTCACCAAAGGTGAATCTTTCAAATGAAACTACTTGCACTTCATCGCCAAGCTCTTTAGAGAGTTTTTTGGCAAGACTTGAGATAGTTTCATTGCTGTCTTTAATAAAGACTTGCTCGTTTAAGACGTTTTCTTTAAAGAACTTTCCAAGTCTGCCTTGTGCCATCTTTTCTTGAATAGCCTCTGGCTTTCCAGATTCTGCAGCTTGTGCCTTATAAATCTCGAGCTCATGGTTGATAACGTCTTCTGGAACATCTTCTTTAGTTGCAGACACAGGATTAGTAGCTGCTACTTGCATAGCCACATCATGAGCAAACGTCTTAAAGCTCTCATCGTCTACCGTATCAGGATTGTTAAAGGAAAACTCAACCAATACCCCTAACTTCCCACCATGTACGTACGTGGCAAACGCGCCTTTTTGGGCGTGCTTAGCGCTCATGCGAGCAATTTTCATATTCTCACCCATAGTGTGGATGAGCTCAGTTAATGCTGAGTCAACCGTATCGGTCTCGTTAAAAGGAAGCGCCTTTAGTGCCTCGACATCGCTTGGCTGTGCATCAACAATCACAGAAGCGAGTTTCTCGGCAAAAGAGGTGAACTTGGGGTTAGTGCCTACAAAATCGGTTTCACAGCTTACCTCAACTAACGCGGCGCTTTTTCCATCGGAACTTACCGCTGCTCCAATCGTGCCCTCGTTGGTGTCGCGTCCCGCTTTTTTAACGGCTTTGGCTACACCCATTTTGCGAAGCACGTCAACTGCTTTGTTTAAATCACCGTCTGCCTCCTCAAGTGCTTTTTTGCACTCCATCATGGGAGAATCGGTCATGTCGCGTAACTCTTTTACAAGTTTTGCATCTATCTTTGCCATGAATTAAGCCTCCTTCTTTGCTTCTGCTTTTTCGTCTGCTGGGGTTTTCTCGGCAAGGTCAGGAGTGGTCACCTCTGTAATGCTTTCGCCTTCTACCTCAGTTTTGGCTTGTACATCTTTTTTCTCAGGCTGAACATCTAATACAGCAGCCTCTGTTTTGTTGTCAACTTTTGGAGCGGCTTTCATCTCTTCCACGCTGATCTGAGCTTCTCCTTTTCCCGATAAAACCGCCTCGCTCACAATCTTGCACATAAGAGCAATAGAGCGAATAGCATCATCGTTAGCAGGAATAGGATAATCAATTACATCAGGATCAGAGTTGGTATCGATAACCCCAACAACCGGAATTCCCAGGCGTTGGGCTTCTTTGATAGCAATCTCTTCGCGCTTGGTGTCAATAACAAAAATGGCATCGGGAAGACGCTTCATCTCGACTACGCCACCAAGATTTTTTTGAAGCTTATCATATTCTTTTTGCAAAAGGGCCTGCTCTTTTTTGGGAAGCACTTCCATGCGACCATCATTTTGCATCGCTTCTAAGTCTTGCATGTACTCAACACGTGAGCGCATAGTCACAAAGTTGGTTAAGAGACCCCCTAACCAGCGGTTTGAAACATACGGCATACCTGCGCGCGTAGCCTCTTCAACAATCGTTTCTTGCGCTTGCTTTTTTGTGCCCACAAATAGAACCGTGCCTCCTTTTGCAGCAACGTTATGCAAAAAAGAGTAGGCTTTATCTGCACAAAGAATGGTTTGTTTTAAATCGAGAATGTAAATGCCGTTTCTAGAAGTAAAGATAAAAGGTTTCATCTTTGGGTCCCAACGGCGGGTTTGATGTCCATAATGACATCCTGCCTCAAGCAACGTCTTGAGATTGACTTTAAGTGCCATGTTCTGTCCTTTCAGGTTAGTCCTCCGCAAGTTTCACGTTATGTCCGCCTCTTTTCCCATGGCTAGGAGAAAGCACCTTGAGCGTCCACATCCACTTGCGTGTGTTTTTTCCTGCGCTTTTTGCGCAGCGATACATTCTAGCACACTTTAGTCTTGTGTGCCAGAGCGAGGATGCGCTCTTTTTGAGACTTCCCTTATCTCTTTAAGCGAAAGGTGCGTATAGATTTGCGTAGTAGAAAGCGATACGTGACCAAGGAGTTCTTGGACACTTCTAAGGCCCGCGCCGCCGTTTAAAAGAGCAGTTGCATAGGTGTGGCGCATTGTGTGCGGCGTGTAGCTTGGCGAAAGCCCCGCTTCTTGAATGCATTGTTTAAAAAGATAGCGGAGAGAGTCGCTCGAGAGCCTGGTGCCTTTCTCGGATAAAAAAAGAGCATGCGTTGCAGCGGGTTTTGGTCTTTTAGAAAGAGAGGTGCGCAACGATTCAAGCGCTTCGGGATATACCGGGACAATGCGCTCTTTTGATCCTTTTCCAAACAATTTTATCAAGCCTTCCGAGAAACCCACGTCTTCTACGTCAAGTGCACTTATTTCTGAAATGCGTGCGCCAGAGGCGTAGAGGAGCTCGAGAAACGCTCGCTTTAAAGGGGCTCGCTTCTTGCTCTTTTCAATAGCCGAGAAAAGCTGCACCAAATCTTGCTGGGTAAAAATCTGAGGCAGTTTTCGTTCTCGTTTGTGTGCCGTTATTGCTTCTGCAGGGTTTAGATCGAGCAGCTGCTCGTGAACTGCCCAGGAAAAAAAGCTCTTTATAGTAGAGAGCGCCCGGGCTTGGGTAGCATGGGTGTAGCCAGCTTGCACTAGATAAGCAAGGTAAGAGCGAACGTCATGTTTTCCCGCTTTTATAAGCGGTACTTCTTTTTTTTGAAGCCAGCGACTAAAGGCTTCTAAATCATTATTTTGTGCTCTTATAGAGTGAGGTGAAAGCTTTCGTATTTTTTTTAGATAGCTACTGTAGCTTGCGAGCGCATCTTCTTGGCTCATGCACTCCCCTTCCATTCTGGATGCTTTTCTAAAAAAGCATCCATGTCTGCCTGGGCTCGCTCGATATAAGCTAGGTAGCGCTTCTTTTTTGGAAGCCTTTTTGAAAGCGGAGGCACCAAGCCAAAATTAACATGCATAGGTTGGTAGTTTTTCACGTAAGGGTCTTGAGCATACACTAAAAGAGAACCAAGCGCAGTTGTGTTGGGAAGCGGTGTCACAGGCAGGTTAGAAAGTCTCATGTTTAGTGTGCGCGCAACCACAAGCCCGGTCGCTATAGCTTCTGTATATCCTTCGGTACCAGTAATCTGACCTGCAAAAAAGAGGAGCTCTTGCGCATTTGCCTCAAAATAGCCGTGCGTAAGCCTGGGTGCATCTATAAAGGTGTTTTTGTGAAGCACACCGTATCTAAAAAACGTTGCCTGTTCAAGCCCTGGAAGAGTAGAAAAAATGCGTTTTTGCTCGGAAAACTTTAAATTAGTTTGAAACCCTACTAAGTTATAGGCTGTTCCTTCTTTGTTTTCTTTTCTAAGCTGTACTACGGCATAAGGCTCTTTG
>CANBCO010000029.1 GCA_947367165.1 uncultured Coriobacteriaceae bacterium | reverse complement strand
CGGAGCCAAAAGTGAGGGATTGTGAAGCGAGATTCGGTAGACATACTCTCTAGAAAGCGCATCAAAGCGTGCAGAGAACTGAGGCGGATAGAAAGCGACCTTATAGATAACAATATCATCAGGCAAAAGCGCATTCAGTGCTCTTTTAAGATGCACCCGAGAAAACAAGCTTTGTTCTACATGTGTAAGAGCAGTATTAACCACTTGCCCTTGGGCATGCACGCCTGCATCGGTTCTTCCTGCGCAAACAAGCTCAAACGGCCTTTTAAACAGGGTTTCTAACGCAAAAGACAGCTCACCGGCTACGGTTCGCTGTCCTGTTTGTGCTTGAAAGCCAGAAAAGTGTGTTCCTCTGTATCCAAGGAACAAAACAAGCTGCACTATTTCTTCATCATGAGAAAGCATAGTGCAGCTAAAACTCACTACTTGGAATCTTTTTTACTATCGCTTTTGCTAGATTCGTCTTCTTTCTTTTGTTCTGGGGCTGATTCTGAAGTTTCTTCTTTTTTGGGCTCCTGAGCTGCTTTTTCCTCGGGTTTCTCGGAAGATTTAGAATGCTTTTTCTCTTCTTTTACTTCTTCTTTTGAGCTAGCTTCTTTAGATTTTGCCTTATCTTGTTTTTTGCTGGCTGCTTTAGCCTTTGTATCTGCTTTTTTTTGCGAGCTCTTAGCCTTCTCTACTTTCTCTACCTTCTCGGTTTTTTGGGTAGAAGGACGAACCGCCTCTTGCACAAGCTCAATAATGGCAACTTCTGCATTGTCACCTTTGCGCTTTCCAAGCTTTAAGATGCGTGTATAACCACCGTTTCGATCTTTCCACATGCCTTGAGCCGCTTTTTCAAACGTCTCGCGAACAAGCTCTTTATCGTTAAGCTGGGCTATAGCAAGCCTTCTTGCATGAATTGTTCCTTTTTTAGCTAAAGTTACAACACGGTCAACGTCTTTTCTCATTGCTTTTGCTTTTGGAAGCGTTGTTTTGATGCGGTCGTTTTCAAATAAGGCACAAACAAGCGAGCGCTTCATAGCTTTTGTATGACTTGCATCAGTTCCAAGCTTCATTCCATGTTTTTTATGATGTCTCATCTTAAACTCACTCCTTGTATTATGCGTTCTGGACTTTTAAGTGTAAGCCCATCTCTTCAAGCTTATTCTTTACTTCTTCAACGCTTTTTACACCAAAATTTCTAAGATTAAGCAGGTCGTTTTCTGAGTAGGTCAAAAGATCTTCTACCGTTGCAATCTCAGCGCGTTTAAGACAGTTGTAAGAGCGAACCGATAAATCCATCTCCTCAACTGGAGTTGAACTCGTAGCCTGATCTTCTTCTTGGGATGGCTCAAAGATAGATTCTTCTTGCTCACTTCCAGCCTGAGACTGTTCAAGCGCACTAAAAGCCTTCATGTGTTGATTCACAATGTTAGCTGCTTCTACAATAGCGTGTCTTGGGCTTTTTGCGCCATTTGTCTCAATCTCAATCACAAGACGATCGTAGTCAGTACGCTGTCCAACACGGCAGGCCTCTACAAATTTGGCACACCGCTTAACTGGAGAATACAAAGAATCCACAAAGATAAGACCAATTGGCTGGCCGTCTTTATCTTCACGCTCCACTCCAGAGACGTATCCTTTTCCAATACCTATGTTCATCTCCATCGAGAGATGGGCACCTTTTTCAAGGTGACAGATGACCAGGTCTGGGTTTACCAGATTAAACCCAGCTGAGACGCGAAAGTCTTTAGCCAAGACTGTTTTTGGCCCATCCACAGAAATGGTTGCCGTGCCAGAAGTTGTTGTTCCGGTCGCCTCAAACACAACATTTTTAACGTTGAGCACTATATCGGTAACATCTTCGTAGACACCATCAATAGTAGAAAACTCGTGCTGGATACCATCAATTTTAATTGACTCAACAGCAGCTCCCTCTAGAGAAGAAAGCAAAACACGGCGCATCGAGTTTCCAAGGGTATCGCCAAAGCCGCGCTCGAGCGGTTCTACTACAACTCGTGCAACGTTCTCGTTTACCTCGTCAACCTCAACGTTTGGTTGAATAAAATTAGACATATGACCTCTTTTCTTATTTTGAATAAAGCTCGACGATAAGCTGAGCATCAATATCTACATCAATATCATCTCTTTGAGGAGTCCTAATCACCGATCCTGAAAGATGCGGGATGTCAACTTCAAGCCAGCCAGGTACAGCCATACCTTCTGAAGCCAAAATAGCCTCTTTAATTGGCAAAAGCTCAGAGTACTCAGGAATAACAGCAATCACATCACCTTCACCAACACGGTATGATGGAATGTTTACTTTTTTGCCGTTTACAGAAATATGTCCGTGGCGAACCGTCTGACGAGCTTCTTTGCGCGTGCGCGCAAATCCAAGCCTAAATACCACGTTGTCAAGCCGTGACTCAAGAAGCGTCATCAAGTTATCACCGGTAATACCCTCAATTTTTAAGGCCTCATCATAGTAGTGGTGGAACTGCTTTTCTAACACACCGTAGATAAACTTTGCTTTTTGCTTTTCTTTTAATTGTGTTCCATACTCAGAAGGCTGGCGGCGCGAACGCTTTGGCTTTCTGTGTGACTCTTTGTTGATGCCCATAACGATGGGATCAATTCCCAAAGAGCGGCACCTTTTTAATACTGGAGTTCTATCAACTGCCATAGTAGTCCTCTCTTTGTCTCAATTAGTTACGACGGCGTTTTTTAGGACGGCATCCATTGTGCGCAATGGGTGTTTTGTCCTGAACCGTAGATATTTCTAGTCCTTGAGCTTGCAAAGTCCTCATTGCGGTTTCTTTGCCTGGCCCAGGTCCTTTAGTAAATACAGCAACTTTGTGCATACCATGCTCAATTGCAATTTTTGCACACGCTTCAGCTGCCACTTGGGCGGCAAATGGAGTGGACTTTCTTGAGCCCTTAAATCCCACTGCGCCAGCAGACTGCCAGGCGATAACGTTGCCTTGTGGGTCAGTAATAGTCACGATGGTGTTATTAAACGTTGATTTAATATGCGCTTCACCAATCGCTATATTCTTGCGTTCGCTTCTCTTTATGCGACTTGATTTTCCTTGATTTTTAGCTGCCATGATTACTTCTTCCTCCCGCCAATTTGACGTTTCTTTCCTTTTCTAGTGCGAGCGTTTGTGTGTGTGCGCTGCCCACGAACAGGAAGTCCGCGACGATGGCGAAGACCACGATAACAACCAATCTCCATCAAACGCGATATATTTTGACGGGTGTCCCGACGAAGGTCACCTTCAACCTCAAGGTTTTTGTCAATATAATCACGAATCTTGGTTGCGTCGTCTTCAGATAAATCTTTGACACGCGTATCGGGATTAATCTTGCACGCTTTTAAAATGTTGTTTGCTTGGCTTCTGCCTACACCTAAGATGTAGGTAAGCCCTATCTCCACGCGTTTCTCGGGAGGTAAATCTACACCATTAATACGAGGCACTCATTACTCCTCTCATCTAGCCTTGACGCTGTTTATGCCGGGGGTTTTCGCAAATGACAAAAACTCTCCCGTGGCGACGAATGATCTTACATTTGTCGCACATCTTCTTTACTGAGGGACGTACTTTCATGTTATGTCCTTTTCTTCTCTATTCCTTATATCTTTACGTCCAGCCGCAGACGTTATTGTTATTTAAACCTGTACGTAATTCTTCCGCGCGTTAAATCATAAGGAGAAATCTCGACGGTCACTCTATCTCCTGGTAAGATGCGAATGTAGTTCATTCTAATTTTTCCTGAAATCGTGCAGAGAATCGTTTTGCCGTTCTCTAGCTCGACTTGAAACATAGCATTTGGCAAAGGCTCTACAACCTTGCCTTCAAGCTCTATCGCATCTTGCTTGCTCACGCATCTCTCCTTACTTTCTCTTACCCGTTGCTTTTATGCAACCGTTAATTATAGCAAAACACATACTCACTTTGCAACCCCGCCTTCCATGGCACACTCTGGACCTTCCCCGTCTTGCGTCAATACATACGGACCGTCTTTAGTGATTGCGATGGTATTTTCATAATGAGCCGATAACGACTTGTCTTGCGTCTCGACGGTCCATCGGTTGGGAAGCGTACGCGTTTTATAGCTCTTTAAAGAAATCATGGGCTCAATGGCAATAACCATGCCTTCTTCAAGCTTTACTCCTCTGCCTGCTCGTCCAAAGTTTGGAACGTTAGGCTCTTCGTGCATGTCATGTCCCACGCCATGCCCAAAGTAATCGCGAATAACACCGTAGCCATGCCGTTCTGCAAGTGTTTGAACAGCAGCGCCTATATCTCCAATATGATTTCCCGGAACTGCCTTTTCTATGCCTGCACGCAAGCAATCACGAGTCACTTCACAGAGCTCACGAGCTTCTCTTGAAGGCGTGCCACAATAAAACGTCCAGGCGTTATCTCCGATCCATCCGCCAAGTTCTGCTCCGGTATCAATAGAGACAATGTCTCCTTCTTTTAAAATGACATTGGGAGAAGGAATGCCGTGTACAATCTGTTCATTAACAGAGGCACATATTGAAGCAGGAAATCCAGCATATCCCAAAAACGCTGGTTTTCCTGCGTGCATTCTGATAATCCCTTCAACAAGTTTATCGATAGCATGCGTTGAAGTACCAGGAACTACATGCTCTCCTGCTTTTCTAAGCGCAAGTTTTGATAGCGCTCCGGCTCGTTTAAGACCTTCTATATCTTGGGCAGTCTTAATTCTTATCATAAGCCGAGAAGATCTTTCACATCCTCAAAGATGCCGTCTATATCTCTATCCCCATCCACCTCAACAAGCATATCCTTGTCTTGGTAGTAATCGATTAAGGGGGCGGTTTTCTCGGAATAAACTGCTAAGCGACCACGCACCGTTGTGGCCGTATCGTCGTCACGCTGATACATTTCGCCACCATCCCGTGGGCAAACGCTATCTTGAGCCGTTCCTGTGTATCCACACGTTTTACAAACTCTTCGGTTACTTAAACGCTCAACAATCACTTCTGGCTCAACCGAGACCAAAAGAGCTTTATCAATAGAAATGCCAAGTTCTTCAAGAGCTTCTTCAAGGGCTTGTGCCTGAGCTGTATTTCTGGGAAAACCATCTAAAATAAAGCCTGCACTTGAGCCTTCTTGGGCAAGGCGCTCTTTTACTAGATCAATAACAAGAGAGTCTGGGACAAGCTCACCTGCATCCATATACGTTTTAGCAACTTGACCCAGCTCGGTATTATCTTTTACCGCTGTCCGCAACAGATCGCCGGTAGAAATGTGATCAAAGCCAAACTCCAAAACGAGCTTTTGGGCTTGCGTTCCTTTTCCGGCTCCTGGCGCTCCTAGTAAGACAAGGTTCATGGCTATCCTTTTCTATTTGATAAAGAGGTTCTTAAAATCGTGTGCTTTTAAGTGCCCTTGTACTTGCATCATCGTATCAAGAGCCACGCCCACCATAATAAGAATCGACGTTCCTCCAAAGACACGTATAAGCTGTGCTGCAGAAGCAAGGTCATTATTTGCTCCCGCACTTCCTGTTAAGCTTGAGCCTCCTGTGCAATAGTAAGCCACAATGGAAGGAACAATAGCTAAAACGGCCAAAAAGATTGATCCTGGAAGCGTAATTCTGTTAAGAATCTGCTTAATATAACGCTCTGTTGCAGCGCCTGGTCTCACTCCTGGAATAAAGCCACCTTGTTTTCTTAGCTGATCACTAGTCTCGTCTGGCTTAAATACCATAGACGTGTAGAAGTAGGCAAACGCCACAATCATGATGGCCTCTAATACCCAGTTAATCCAACCCGCAGAAAGTGCATTCGCAACGTTTTTAAGCCACTCAACATCTGGGAAAAACGCTGAAATTTGTGCTGGGAAGTAAAGAACGGCACTAGCAAAGATGATGGGAATAACACCCGCCGTGTTTACCTTAATAGGAAGGTATGTTGCCTCTCCGCCCATCTGTCTCTTATACACATCTCCGAGCCCACGAGACGTAGAGGAATCGCGGATGCCGTCAGGGGCGTGTAAAAGGAGGGGGGGG
>CANBCO010000028.1 GCA_947367165.1 uncultured Coriobacteriaceae bacterium | reverse complement strand
GTCGTCTTTGCGCACCAAAGGCTCTCCACCGGTAAGCATGAACATGTGGGTACCAAGTTCTTCTGCGTCGGTAATAAGCTTATCCATCTCGTCAAACGTCAAGTTCATACCGCTGCCGTACTCAGCAGCCCAGCAGCCTACGCAGTTTTTGTTGCAAGCACTGGTGGGATCAAACAGAACAATCCAAGGCACGTTGCACTGGTACTTCTCGGCATTTTCTGTAGCCGTGCGAAGTCCGCGAAAAGCCCCTTCGTAAGCACCGTTGAGCACGGTCTTTTTAATAATGTCATGGTCTACCTCGTCAATAAGGGAGAAAAGGAATTCTTCCCATTTAGAGCCAGGATACAAGCCGGCTTTTAAACCACGGGCTGCACCTGGTGAAGTGTTCTCCAAAAGCTTTGAACCCATGTTAATAAGCTTTTCAAGATTCTTTGAGCGGTCTTTTGAAGAAGCCGTGTTAATAATGCGGTCGAGGGCAAACGAAAAAGCTTTGCGCTCTGCCGCATGAGCTATCTTTGATTGCATATCTCCTCCTGAAGAATTTGCGTTTTTCGTTTTACTCAAGTCCTATATCTTACTCCCTTCAAGACAAAAAAGATAGTCACAAAAAAAGAAATAATCTAAAAAGCCAGTTGTTTTTTAAAATTCCTTCATACGTACTTGCCGAGAAAACCTCACGCGTCTATACTAGTGAAAACTAAAAAGGAGCATGTATGAAGTTAAAGCGGATAGCACCAGTTCTTATAGTGGCCGCACTTTTTGTTGTAGGCATCATTCCTTTGCTTGCGTTATCGTTTTATGCACGTGCAGGAGCCGATGATTTTTCCTATGCCGCTCGTTTTGTGCGCCCTACTATAGAAACCGGAGGAAATATATTCTCCATTCTAGGTGCTGCTTTTCAAACCACCCTATACTTTTATAAAGTGTGGCAGGGCCTCTATTCTTCTGCATTTATCTTAAGCTTAGAACCTTCTGTTTTTGGCGAAGGATGCTACTGGGTTACCACCTGGATTCTGCTTGCCATCTCTTTTCTTGCCTTCTTTGCTCTTATCTGGGCGCTTTGCAAAAAAATCCTCAAAACAACTTCTAAAGCTTGGATTGGTATTGCTTGTGTTAGCTGGTTTTTCTTTATCCAAACTATCCCAAATATCTACGAAGGCCTCTACTGGTTTAACGGGGCTATGAACTATCTTTTCTTTTGGTGCTTATTCGCTTTTTGTATTACCGCAGCAATAAACTATCTCACAAAAGAAGGCCACGCACGCTTTGGCTGGCTTATTCTTACCTGTCTCTTAGCGTTTATTGTTGCCGGCGGAAACCATGTTTCCACCGTTGGCTGTATATTCGTTCTTTTGCTTCTCGCTCTATTTGAAGCGATACGCAACAAAAGAGGATGGCTTTTTTGTGCGTTTGTTCTTTGTGTTTTAGGATTGCTTATTGTCTCTGCCGCACCCGGGACAGCTAAACGTGCAGCGGATCTTGGTATTGATATTTCAAGCAAACGCGCCATCTTTAATAACCTCGTCCAATCAATAGGCGCTTCTGCTTGGTGGTTGGCAGAGCATTTTGGAGGCTGGTTTAGCTTATCGACCGTTGCCTATATTGTTTGCGTGTTGCCTTTTGCCGTTTCGGTTGCAAGAAAAGCACATGCCAGATTCACCCTTCATGCCAGTTTTTGGGGCTGGTTATCTGCCGCTTTTGTCGCCATGTTTTGGGCACAGCTCTATCTTTTACAAGTATCTACCAAAGGACCTGGAGCAGGTCGTACAACAGATATTTTATATGCAAGCTTTGTGATTATGGTTGCTACGTTTACCCTTTTGACAACGTATACACTCATTCAAAAAAACGAATCCAAACTGAAAGGAATTAACTTTGACACGGAGCGCACCTCGGCATGTCTGCTTTGCTCGGCGGGACTTCTTGCCATCCTCTTTGCCTTCAACTCTCCTCTTGGATTTACTACTTCTACCTGGGAGTATGCTTATACTGATCTTTCAGACGGCAGCGCAAAGACGTATGCCGAGGAGATGGACAGCAGGCTTCCCATCTTAACCGATGTCTCAAGTAAGCAAGTTGAACTCAGCCCAAGAACTGCATTTCCTCCCACAATCAGCACTCCCGACTTTTCAAGTGATCCTACGCATTGGATTAACCAAAGCGCTGCACTCTTTTATCACAAAGACAGTATTGCACTGGTAGATGAGAACGTGGATGCAGAAGAACCTACTTTATAAAGGAGTACAGCATAAGTCGTCTTTCCCCAGATACGTACTTTTTGTACGAGCGCAAAAATACCTATATTCCCAGAATAGCAGCCGTCCATGACCTATGTGGTTACGGAAAATGCTCACTAGGAGTAGCCATCCCGGTTTTATCGGCGGCGGGGTGTGACGTCTGCCCGCTTCCCACCTCTCTGTTTAGTGCCCA
Organism: uncultured Coriobacteriaceae bacterium; assembly: GCA_947367165.1. Taxonomy (GTDB): domain Bacteria; phylum Actinomycetota; class Coriobacteriia; order Coriobacteriales; family Atopobiaceae; genus CANBCO01. The sequence goes on along the minus strand of CANBCO010000028.1, from coordinate 3,611 downwards.
CACACTTTTTCGCGACTTTTACTTTCTTGACACCACTTCTATGATGGAGTCTTATTTAGATGCTTGGGAAAAAGAAGACGTGGAGCTAGACGCCATTTACTCGGGCTTTTTAGGCGCGGCCGAGCAAATCTTAGCCATTAAACGTTTGTATTCTACGTTTTCTTGCGCCCTGAGATTTGTTGACCCTGTTATGGGCGATGCTGGAGCAATGTATCCTACATACACGCAGGAGCTTTGCAAGGCTACGGCAGAACTGGTTCCTTTTGCTGATGTGCTTACGCCCAACTTAACCGAGGCACATCTTCTCACTGGACTTCCTTATGAAGGCGATTGCATCTCTCATGAGCAGGCAAGCCGCACGCTGGATGCTCTCTTGGAAATGGGTGCTAAAACGGTCATCTTAAAAGGTATCTCTCAAAAAGATGGCTCTATTAAAAATTATATTGGAGGCCGCGAGATTACTACTACCGTGGTAAGTCACACAGAACTTCCCTTTAGACTGCACGGAACGGGCGACCTTTTTGCCTCGAGTGTGCTTGCTGCTCTTATGAGTGGGCATTCTCTGCTCGATGCCACCCAATTTGCATCAAATTTTGTCTATAGTGCTATGCTGATAAGTAAAGAACAGCCCAACTACCAAATGCGCGGTGTAAGTTTTGAACCTTGCTTGGGGCAGGTCGCTGCATTACTAGACCAAGATGCGCATGAAGGAGCTTGCAAGTGAACAAAGAAAGAACAGAGAAGAAAACTTTTAAGCCCAAGAAAAAGTTGCCTTCTAGCCAACTTAATCACGAAGAAGCTGTTAGTCTGTTTTCTCGGCTGGATGAGACCGGACACGTCAACGAAAAAATTGCTCGCAAAGAAAAAAGAAGGCGTAAGAAGACTGGAGTAGGTCTTGAAATTGATCCGTTAAGTGGAAAAGATCCAAGTGGCTCAAATGTAGAGGCTGTTATAAGAAGAACTGCTCTTTTCTTTGTTGCAACTACGCTTGCGGTTATTTTGATAGCTCAAGTTTCTTGTGGGTTTATCAGGCGTTTTAACGCAGGAAACCTCTCGAGCGAAGTAAACGTTGCAAGCGTTGCTGGAGCACTTAAAGGCGGTGTTGAGTGGGGAGATGGCTTTACACAGTTTCCAGCATTTTTTTCTATTCAAGAGGCAAGCGAAGTCACAGGACGCATTGAAGTTACTGTGGTAGACACCACCTCGCATACTGAGCTCGAATCGATGGCAGCCTCTTACATTCAAGCAACTGCTTTCGCTACAAATGCGCTGCTTAACAACAATATCGATACCGTCACGTATCGCGTTCGTGTTCACGATGCCGGCGATGGCGAGATTCAGTCAGGAGAATTCTTTGGATTTTTGCAGCCGTCAGGCCCTTTGCGCGACTTTATGACGTTTATCTTTACTAAATCCACAAGCGCAAATGGTGATTTAAACATCTTTTGTAACATCACTGGCCTTGATGAAGAAACTACTGCACGGCTTAAAAACAAGATTGGTGGTCCGGTTCCATATACGCTAGACTCTTCGCAAAAAGATGCTTCACAAGAACCTACCCAAGAAGACGACGGCGACTAAGACTTCTCTGCCAGCTGCTTGTTTTTAATGCGCACCTTCTAAGCTCTGTCCAAATTGCATCTCATAGTAATGCGCATAGGTTCCTCCTCGAGCTAGCAACTCTTCATGGGTGCCTTGCTCGGCCACGCGTCCGTTTGCTATAGTTACTATCACGTCAGCATCTTTAATAGTTGACAAGCGGTGCGCAATCACAATCGTAGTGCGACCTTTAGATAGGCGTGCAAGGGATTCTTGAACGGCTTTCTCGGACTCATTATCGAGCGCACTTGTTGCTTCGTCCAAAATAAGGATATGCGGATTTTTTAAAAATACACGGGCAATAGCGATGCGCTGTTTTTGTCCTCCAGAAAGATGTCCACCACGCTCGCCAACTGGTGTTTGATAGCCTTGCGGAAGCTCTTCAATCCACTGGGCAATGTTTGCTTTTTTAGCCGCTTCACAAATCTCTTCAAACGTTGCGTTGGGCCGCCCATAAGCAATATTTTCTTCAATCGTGCCGTTAAATAGGTAGACATCTTGCTGCACAATACCAATTGCTTTATGAAGCGAATCCACATCTACTGTGCGAATATCTTGCCCATCAATTCTAATAGATCCTGCGTCCACATCATAAAAGCGAGGCAAGAGCTGACACGTTGTTGACTTTCCACCGCCACTTGGACCTACGAGCGCATACGTGTGCCCCGGAGCAATATCAAGGCTCAGCCCAGACAACACCGCTTCGTTATCCTCGTAAGCAAAATAAACATCTTCATACACAACGTGACCTTTGCTCACGGAGATTGGTTTTGCCCCTGGAGCATTTTGAATGTCAGGCGGCGTTCCCACAATTTCTTGGAAACGTCTAAAGCCGGCCACCGCTTTTTGAAACATCTCGGTAAAGTCAATAAGCGTTTGAAGCGGCGTGGTAAACAAACTCACATACAGGGCATATGTTGCCAAATCAAGCGGGCTCATATAGCCTTGCGCAATCAAAAAACCACCAAAAACAATAATAATGGTATAAAGCGCTCCTGTTAAGAGCGTTGCCGCGCCTTGATACATGCCGAGGGCGTGATACATGCCTTCTTTTGAATCAAGATACGCATTGTTTGCTCTTCCAAACTTTGCACGTTCCAAGTCCTCGTTAGCAAACGACTTTACCACGCGAGCTCCTCCCAAAGAGTCCTCTACCTGGCTATTTACACCACTGATTCGCTCTCTGTTTTCCGAGAAAACCCGCTCCATCTTTCTGTTTGCATGTGCCATGTATATGCCAACTACAAGAGTGGTTAGTGCCATAGCGCTTGCAAGTTGCCAATTAATGGCAAACATAATGATAAAAGAGCCACTCACTTGGAGTAGGCAAACAATAATAGCCTCAGGCAGGTGGTGCGCCGCTTCTGAGATATCAAAAAGGTCCGAGACCAGGCGACTCATAAGGTCTCCTGTATTATGCTCGTCAAAATAAGAAAAGGAGAAGCGTTCATACTGATCAAAAAGGTCTGCCCGCATTTCGCTTTCCATGCGTGCACCCATAATGTGCCCCCAGGCACTAATAAAGTACTTGCAGATATAACGCACAATATACATGGCAATAAGCCACGTTGCCACCAGGGCTAAGTTTGCTACTATTGCCTCTTTCCCTTCTGCAAAAAGCCCACTAGTCAGCTCACGCAAAATAATAGGGAAAGCTAAATCAACCGCTGCCTGCACAATTGCGCACACCGTATCAAGAATAAAAAGCCAAATATGCGGCTTGTAATAACTTAAAAAGGCTCGCAAAAGCGATTGTTTATGCTGCATTTGTGTGTGGGGTGTCATAAGGCAGAAGGTTTTGTGTCGCTTTTTTGCTTGCCTTCTTCGCTATGAAACATGCGCCTTCCAATCGCGTCAAGCGCTAAAGCCCCAACCACCGTTTTAGCGTCTTCAATCTTGCCGTCTAGCACAGCATCTATAAAATCTGTTACCGGTACTAAATCTACATGCAAAAACTCATCGTCGTCAGGACGTGCGCCTTCAAAAGTGAGCTGAGAAGCAAAGTAAATGTG
>CANBCO010000027.1 GCA_947367165.1 uncultured Coriobacteriaceae bacterium | reverse complement strand
GTATGATGTTTTTGCGCCGTCTCAATAGCTGCCCAAATTTTGTTACACGCTCTTCCCGTTTCTGCAGAGATATTTATTCGAGAAGCCCAACTTATAAATTGTCCTCGCCGTGCAAATGAAGCATCTATCTGTTCTTGTTTCTCAAGATCTCCTTGAACCAAATCAAATTTGTTAAGAAGCACAACGAGTCCACACCCACGTTCAATGACTGCGTTTGCAATTTTTTGATCTTGCTCGCACATCCCCTCTTCTGCATCGAGTACTAACAAACAAATGTCTGCCTCATCGATAGCTCGTAGTGAGCGAACATAAGAAAAGTAATCAACACTTTCTAGTTTTCGATTATGTTTTTTTATGCCGGCCGTGTCTATGAAACGATATGTTGTGCCAGCATGTTCAATATAGGTGTCAATTGGGTCACGCGTAGTTCCCAATATGTCGCTAACCACAGAAAGCTCGGCATGACTGAGCTGGTTTAGCAGCGTGGATTTTCCTACGTTAGGCCTTCCAACAATTGCTATACTTACCGTATCTTCTGGAATGTCCTCTTCATCTTTATTTTTTGGCAAGGCCTCTACAATTTCATCAAGCAAATCGCCTGTGCCGTGCCCATGCAACGCAGATACCGCATGCGGGTCGCCAAGGCCGAGTCCATAAAATTCATACACCGCCGAGTCATCTGCGGGGTTATCGGCTTTATTGACAAGCAAAAAGACAGGTTTATGCGAGCGCTTTATGAGTTGTGCTATAAACTCATCTTCCTGAGTGATACCTGCGTGCATATCAACCATAAATAAAATAACGTCAGACTCATCAAGCGCAGCTGTTGCAGATTCTCTAATATGAGAAGAAAACGCGTCTGATTCTTGAGAAGGAAGCTCAATTCCTCCGGTATCTACTAGCATAAAAGGAACGCCTGCCCACTCTGTTTTATGATACGTTCTATCGCGCGTCACTCCCCGCTCTTCATGCACAATGGCAGCATTGGTCTCGGCAAGCCTGTTTAAAAGGCTTGATTTGCCCACATTAGGTCTTCCTATAATGCTTACCAAACCCAGTCTCATAACAATCCTTATGTTGTGTTTTTGCTGCTATTTTTAAGTATATCACGGACGCGTTTTATGTGAGCTACTGGTGTGGAAGCCCCTGCTGAAATACCTATCTTTGCAAAGTTTGCAAAGTCTTTAGCAGAAACCTCTTCTGGGTTTTCAATATAAAATGCCAAAGTATAGCGAGAAGCAATTTCAAAGAGTCGCGTGGTATTGGCTGAGTTTTTGCCTCCTATAATAAGCATGCAGTCCACATCTTGGGCGAGTCTCTCGGTAGCTTCTTGTCGTTTTTTTGTAGCATCACAAATAGTATCTTTTACTACTACTTCACTTGCATGCAGTTTAGCAGCAGACACAATGCTATTAAGCATCTCGTGCGTTTGGGTAGTTTGAGCGACTATGCCCACTTTTTTGCCAATAAGGTTAGGAGGGAGATCGTTGGCATCTTCAACAATGAACGCTTTTTGGACCTGCCCTTGGATTCCTAACGTTTCAGGATGTTTGGGCTCTCCCGCTATTACGACCTCATATCCATTAGCTTCAAAAGCTTGGGCCTCGGTATGGACGTTTTTTACAAAAGGACAGGTCGCATCTACTATGTGGGTGGTACGTTTAGATATGCGAGTATACAGCGCTTTTGTTATACCATGCGTTCGCAATATGACAGTATCTGTTGGCAAAAGGTGTTCTATATCATTTTCGTCTAACGCGCGAATTCCTTTTTTGGCAAGCTCTTGCGTTACGAGAGGATTATGAATGAGCGGGCCTAACGTAAAGACGCGGCCTTTGGCACTCTCAGCAGTTTTTAACGTAAGGTCAAGGGCTCTAGAAACGCCAAAACACGCTCCAGCATATTCAGCCGAGAAAACCTCCGGCGAACTTACTGGCATCCTGGATACTGCTTTCTTAATGTTTCACGCAACAAAAACACGGAATCTTCTCCAGCCTTAGTAAGGGCTTCGATTGCTGAACTATTCTTATGATTACTGCAAGAATCAAGGGTAAGAGCTCTGCCAAATAATACGTGAACCTTATGCGGCCTTGGAAGCTTTTTTCCTGTTGGTAGAATCTGGCCTGCTCCTGTTACGGCAGCTGTATAGACAGGCGTCTTTGCAATCTTTGCAATTACAGCAAAACCTTTATGAAAAGGCACAGGTTCTTTATCCAGGTGCACACGCGTACCTTCAGGAAAAATAAGGAGAGAATCAGATGCATTAAGGAGCTTTGCAGAGCGTTTGATAAGTTTTAAGTCCTCTTCTCCTCTATGAACTGGAATTCCTCCCATTCTGGAAAAAAGCCAACGAATTAGTCTATTTTTTTCAAGTTCAATTTTATACAAAGGGCGCAATCTAAAATGATGAGCCCACGCAAAAGAAACCAATATAGGAGGTTCTACCACAGAAACGTGATTACAAATAAGGATGGTGCCTTTTTTAGCATGCCTGTATGCTTGTTTTTGAGCTGCTAAATAGTCTTGAGCTCCTTCAACCTTCCATCTAAATAAAAGCTTGGAGACACCATATGCAACTATACCAATAACGGTATAAACTCCCCTACTTATAAAGGGCCACTCTCTTACAGGATGGTCATAATAAAAGTCATACGGCTTCATAAGCATCCTTTTCTGCATTTTGAACAAGTGCTTTTAACTGGGAAACCACGTCATCAATACTGCAGTTTGAAGAGTCAATTACGCGCGCATCATGAGCTTTGGTAAGCGGAGAGACTTCACGATGCATATCTTGGTAATCACGCTGTTCAATCTCTTTTAAAATACCAACGTATTCCCTGCTGTTTTCAATATCTTCTTTGGCAAGGTGTGAAAACTTTGGGTAGTCTTCAAGCGTTCTTCTAAAAGCTCTAGAAGCAGCAGAAGCCTCTAAATATACTTTCACTTGAGCTTCTGGACACACTACAGTAGTGGTATCTCTTCCTTCTAGCACAACGTTTTGGGAGCGCGCAATTTCTTGTTGCTTTTTTACTAATTCCTCTCTTACTTGAGGCAACGTGGCAACTGCGCTTGCATAGGCATCTATATCGCGTGTGCGAATTTTTGTCTTTACATCCTCACCATTGCACCACACGTGTATAAGATCTTGCGGATTATGTGAAGGCTTCATCTCAATGTGTGCATCTTTAGCTATGTGGGCGATCTTCTCGGCTTGCGCGGGAACCTCTTCTAATGCAATTCCGGCTTCTTTAGCAAGGTATCCAATTGAGCGATACATGGCTCCCGTATCGAGATAGAGAAAGCCTAGCTCGCGCGCAAGCTGCTTTGAAGCGGTCGATTTACCAGAGCCCGCAGGCCCATCAAGTGCAACAATCATTCTGTTGTATCCTTTATTCGGGGTTCAACCTTATTTATTGTAGCGATTTGGGCTCAAATGAGCAGGCCTCATAGACTTGCTCTGCCTCTTGCTTAGATAGTTCACGTGCCTGCCCGGGTAAAAGACCGGTTAACGTAAGCGGTCCAAAAGCAGTTCTGTGAAGAGCTATAACAGGGTGTCCCACCCGAGCAAGCATGCGTTTTACAATATGCTTTTTTCCCTCATGAATAGAAAGCTCTACGAGAGACTGTCCTGGCTCTGTGGGCCCGAGTGCCTCTTGGTCTGGATCAGTTATAGCAGGAGACACGTTTACCTTAGCAGGAGCTGTCATACCGTCTTCAAGCAACACCCCTTGTTTAAGTGCATCTTGCTCAGAAGCTGAAAGACTGCCATGCACACGTGCTATATAGGTCTTTTCCTTTTCAAAACGAGGATGAAGGAGATGTTCTGCAAGGTCTCCATCTGTGGTAAATAACAAAAGCCCCGTGGTATCTTTATCAAGTCTTCCTACACAAAAAAGTCCAGGATGGTTTTTTGTGTCCACAAGCTCGGCTACGGTTGCTCGAGCGTGCGGATCGTGCATGGTAGACAAGTACCCCTTTGGTTTAAAGAGCATAATATGCGTATGCGCATGTAAAAAATGCACCGGTATGTCATCTACGCTTACCTCATCGGTCTCGGTACAAATTTTTGTTCCAAGTTCTTGCGCAACGTGTCCGTTAACTTTTACCCTCCCTTCGCGCATAAGTCGCTCACTGCCTCTGCGAGAAGCTACACCCGCACGTGCTAGAAACCTCTGAAGGCGCATCGTATGAAGGTGAGCATCATCACTCATCGGCTTCTCCAGAAACAAGCTGTAGGTTATCGGCTTGAGAAGATTTGAGACGCTCTGCAATAAAGCGCGCTGCTTCTTCATTAGAAGAAAACTCAGCAAGAGAAGGAAGGTCTTTTGTGCTCGCAAGTCCAAAGTGCGACAAGAAAGCGGTAGTCGTGCCGTATAAGCGCGCGTTACTTGGAGCCTCAGCTTTTCCTACCTCTTTTACAAGCCCTCTAGAGATGAGCGTAGACAGGATAGAATCAGAGTTCACTCCCCTAATAGAGCGAATGGTTTCACGGGTAGTAGGCTGTGTGTAGGCAACAACAGCTAACACCTCAAGTGCGGCTTCAGAAAGAGGGCGTTGTTTTTTCTCGGCCACGTAGGCAGAAAGTTCGTCAAAATAGAGCGGATTGGTACAAAACTGCCATTTACCAGCAATTTCTTCTAAGATGACGCCAGCTTCATGTGTGGCACGTTCTAAAGCCATCTCTCCTAAAAAATTGTGAGTTACCTCTAAAGATTCCGCAATCGCTTCTGCAAGCTGTCCCAGAGGCACTGGCTCAGACTCTAAAAACAATACGGCTTCTAAAACTGCCTTTTTTTGCTGCGTATTCATAGATTACTCCTTTAGCGATAGCTCAATGTCAACAAATGGGCTTTTTTGATACGCCTCAATTTCTCCTTTGCGAAGCAAATCAAGCACGGCTAAAAAGTTTACCACGACTTCTTCAGGCTCTACAATTTGGTCAAATAGCTCTGAAAACGAGAGTCTTTTCTTTGTTTTAATAGCATGCATAAGAAGAGTTGCCGTGTGTTTAAGTGAAACCCGTTTTTTTCTAATGTGCTCAGCCGATAAAATCTCCGCGTCGTGCCTTGCAAACACGTGGGCTGCAACTGTAGCAAAACCAGCAAGCGTTGTGCCTTCTAAATAATCAGGCTGAACGGTAGAAAAATCATGAGGGAGCGGAGCGACGCGTTGAAATTTTTTTTGAGCTTCTCTACTTGCCTTCTCAAGGTAGCTTGCAGCTTGGCGATATGCTCGGTAGCGAAGAAGGCGCTTTGTTAAAAAAGCGAGTGCCTCTTCTTGCGATAGCGGAACCTCATCTAGAAAATCATCTTGAATCTCTGCATCTACCGGCAAATAATAGCCGCTTTTAATAACAAGAAGTGCGGCTGCTACAAAGACAAAGTCTGAAGCAACTTCCAAATCAACCTCTTCAATTAAAGCCATCTCAGCAAGGTATTGGTCTGCGATATTTGCAAGATTAATGTCTTCTATAGAGACTTTATCTCTCGAGACCAAAGAGAGCAAAAGGTCAAAAGGGCCGGTAAATACCTTTGTTTGTACGGTATAGCTCATGAGAGTATTCCGTTAAATAAAAACGCATTTGCAATTGGATAGGCAGTAACGTTAAAGTACCAGTTCAAAGGGTCAAACTTAAGAAGCCATGGGACTAAGAATAGAAGCGCAAACAAAATAGGCATCGAGTAGCGTTGCAGCTGATAGTACTTGTAAAGTGCTTTTCCGTGTAAGAAATAGGCAAAAATATGAGACCCGTCTAAAGGTGGAAGAGGAATCAAATTAAAGAAACATAAAATTAAGTTAACCATGACATAGAGTATCAATAATTCTAATACGATGCTTCCTTGATACAGTAAGGCAGGATTACAAGAGATAATAATTCTAAAGAGCATCGACCCTATTACGGCTTGGAAAAAGTTTGACAAAGGTCCTGCAAAAGCCACCATAAGCGAATCTCTTCTGGGGTTTTTTAGGCGTCTTGGATCAAAAGGGACTGGTTTTGCAAAACCAAAGACAGGCGCATGCATCAAAGCTAGGCAAAACGGCAAAATGATTGAGCCAAAGAGATCTAAGTGTTTTAGGG
>CANBCO010000026.1 GCA_947367165.1 uncultured Coriobacteriaceae bacterium | reverse complement strand
AGGCATTTTCGCTGCTAGGTTTTTCGGGCGTAGAGGAAGTGGCGATTGGAGCTGATCTTTGTACCGTTCAAGAAGCCGACGACTTTATTAAAGAGGTGCCAGAAAAGCTGCCGTTTATGGCGACATCGTGTTGTCCTGCGTGGGCTATGATGGCGAAGAAAGACTTTCCTGAGTATGCAAAGTGCATTTCAATGGCACTTACGCCAATGACGTTAACAGCGCGGATGCTTAGAAAACGCCACCCTCATGCAAAAATTGTGTTTGTAGGTCCCTGTTCTGCTAAAAAGCTCGAGGCTATGCGCGAAAGTGTGCGAAGCGAAGTCGATTTTGTGCTTACGTTTGAAGAAGTAGCAGCTATGCTCGATGTAAAAGAGATTGACTACGTTGAGCTTCCTAAGCCCGAGAAAAATGATTTTGAAGCGGCAAGTGCTAACGGGCGCGGTTTTGCGGTTTCGGGCGGTGTTGCAAGTGCTGTGGTAAATGCCGTTCACGACAAAAATCCTGAGCGAGATGTTCCCACTGCAGCTGCAGAAGGCCTGGATAATTGCCGCACGCTTTTGCGCGATGCGGTAAAAGGGAAGTACCCAGGTTATTTGCTGGAAGGAATGGCGTGCCCCGGAGGATGCGTGGCAGGTCCTGGAACGCTTCAAAATATCAGAAAGTCCCAAGCGCAAGTAAAGGCTTACATGAAAAGAAGCCCGTATGAAGTCGCAGATTCCGATCCGTATGTGTCGGAGTTAGAAGCGTTGCTTGCTATGGGTGCCGATGAACCCGGCAAAGCTCCGCAGGAAGAGATGAAAGGCTAACTTACCTAAAGTTGCAGGCGGGCACGTTCCTTCTGTAGTGCTACGCAGCTGGCACGTTACTGCCTGTAGTACTTCCAAATCCGCCGAGAAAAGCACCTAGTAAACGCTGGTGGGTTTCTCGGCTGAAAGATTATTCGCTCAGACCTAACTCGCCAAGCTGTGCCTCACTTACCTGAGCTGGCGCATCCATCATAAGGTCTGATCCGCTCGTAGTTTTGGGAAACGCCATCACATCTCTAATAGAATCCGCTCCTGCACAGAGCATGCAGACGCGATCAAGTCCCAGCGCAAAGCCGCCCATAGGAGGCGCTCCAAAGGAAAGCGCTGTAAGCAAAAATCCAAACTGCTCACGAGCATCTTTTTCGCTAAAACCAAGCGCGCGCAACACTTCAAGCTGCAAATCGGCGGTGTGAATACGCAATCCGCCTCCACCGGCTTCGCACCCATCCATCACAAAGTCATACGTATACGAGCCCACCAAAAGCGGATCTTCTGCAAACTTTTCCCAGTCACGCGGAAGCGTAAAGGGGTGATGCTGGGCCACATAGCGCCCGGCCTCAGCGTCATACTCAAACATAGGAAAGTTTACAACCCATAAAAAGCTATGCCCACGTCGCTCGATGCCAAGTTCATCTGCCAAATGAAGCCTGAGCGCACCTGCTGCAGTATCAGCGATAAGGCGTGTATCTGCTACGAGTAACACGAGGTCGCCTTTCTCGGCAGCACAAGCATGCAAAACGGCATCTACCTCGGATGGCTCCATAAACTTCGCGCTTGGCGACTGCAAACTACCGTCTTCTTTACGCGCAAACCACACAAGCCCTTTTGCGCCGTAAGCTTTTGCAACCTCGGCAAGTTTGTCGATTTTAGAGCGCCCCCAGACGCCCGCGCCTTTTGCACACACTGCTCGTACCACGCCACCTTGTGCCACCGTTTCCGAGAAAACCTTAAACGGGCTCTTTGCAACCAACTCAGTCACGTCGTGAAGGTGCATTGCAAAGCGAGTATCGGGCTTGTCGGAGCCATAGGTGTCCATGGCGTCCCAGTACGACATATGCTCCACCTCATCTGGAAGCGTCACTCCAACGGAGGCAAAAGCTGGCCGCAACACGCGTTCCACGCAGCTCATCACTTCGTCAGCGTCTACAAAGCTCATTTCAAGGTCTACCTGGGTAAACTCAGGCTGACGATCGGCGCGCAAATCCTCATCTCTAAAACAGCGCGCAATTTGGTAATAGCGGTCACACCCAGCCACCATGAGCAACTCTTTAAACAGCTGAGGAGACTGTGGCAACGCGTACCACTCACCACGCTGCAGGCGCGAAGGAACCAAAAAGTCGCGCGCACCCTCTGGTGTAGATTTTCCCAGGATAGGCGTTTCAATATCTAGAAAACCTGACTTGTGCAAAGCCTCTCTCAGCGCAAAGACAAACGAGTCACGAAGCGCCAAATTAGCTTGCATTTTAGGCCTTCGTAAATCCAAATAACGCCAGGTAAGACGCAAATCTTCACTTGCGTCCACACCGTCTTCAATGTGAAAAGGCGGCAACTCGCTTTTGTTTAAAACGTACAAGTCTTCAACAAAGACCTCTACCTCGCCCGTTTTCATGTCGCGGTTTACCATGTCACCAGGACGCGCTAGAACAGTTCCGCGCGCACAGATACACCACTCGCTTCTAAGTGTTTCTGCCAGGTGGTAAAGGTCAGGGGCGGTTTTCTCGGCATCAAAGGCAAGTTGAAGCAAACCAGAACGATCTCTTAGGTCGGCAAAAATACGCCCTCCAAGGTCGCGTTGTTTTGCAATCCAGCCATACACCACGACCTCTTGTCCAATAAGGCTCGCATCAACATCGCCACATTTGTGCGTTCGTTTAGTAAAATCTGCGTTCACATTCTCGCACATATTTGCATCCTTAGAAGTTGTCATTGTCGCCTTTCTTTGCTCATTACTTCTTTTATCATAGCGTAAAGGAGGTTTTAAGCATGCAGGCAGTTATATTTGATCTTGACGGAACGCTACTCGATACAGCAAAGGACCTTGCTTCAGCGGTTAATTATGCCTTGGCAAAGCGTGGTCTACCCACGCATACCACGCAAGACGTGCTAAAAATGGTAGGAAACGGCGTATATGTGCTCATTGACCTTGCCACGCCTTCTTCTGTAACACCAGCCGAGAAAACCGCCGTATTAGAAGACTTCCGAGCCTATTATATGAAGCACATGGGCGAGTGCACCCAGGAATTTACTGGTCTTGGCGATGTGATAAAAGAGCTTTGTGCACAAGGCATTAAGCTGGCGGTTGTTTCAAACAAGCCAGATGCTGCAACAAAAGCACTCGTATCGGCTTATTTTCCAAACGCGTTTTTGTTTGTGCAAGGTCAGCTTGAAGAGGTTCCTAGAAAGCCACATCCAGAAAGTACGGTTATGGCACTTGCAAAGCTTGGTGTCGCGCCACAAGACGCCATCTTTGTGGGAGACTCAGAGACCGATGTGGCGTGCGCCCGTGCTGCAGAAGTTCCTTTTGTAGGCGTTAGTTGGGGTTTTAGAACCAGGCAGCAACTTAAGGAAGCAGGTGCAACCCAGATAGTCGATACGCCAGAAGAGCTTAGAAGTTTTTTAAAAAAGCTTAGACTCTAGCCGCTCGCAACTCTTACAAAGCGCGCAATGCCGCACGTGCTGCCTGCAATTTTGTGCAAAGTACAAAAAGATCAAGTGCGCGCGAAAGCTCCTCTAGCGAAGGATAGCTTGGGGCAATACGGATATTGGTATCTGCCGCATCAAAGCCGCCTGGCCAGGTAGCCCCCGCATTGGTAAGTTGCAGCCCTGCGTCTTTGCAAAGCTTTACAATCTCTTTTGCAGACCCACGCTCTCCATCAAAGCTCACAAAATAGCCGCCTTGAGGGTGTGTCCACTGTGCGATGTCAAGGGGGCCTAATTCTCGCGAAAGTACTTCTTCTACAAGGGAAAACTTGGGGCGTAACACCTCTGCAATTTGTTTCATATGTGCTTCTATACGAGTGCGGTCAGGCAAATAGAGGGCGTGCGCAAGTTGACTTATTTTATCCGAGCAAACCCGTTCAATGCCTGTAGAAACCATTACATCTGCCAAGTCGTGCTTACTTGCAGCTATACACGCAATGCCTGCTCCAGCAAAGGTAATTTTGCTCGTTGAAGCAAAGCTGTATACCAGATCTTTTGTGCCCACGTATTCAAAGATATTTGCTACTTGAGGCGCATTATCATAAAATGCGTGGACACAGTAGGCGTTATCCCAAAGTATCCTAAAGTCTGAAGCCGCAGGTTTAAGCGCGGCAAAACGTTTTACCACCTCATCGCTGTATACGATGCCTGTTGGATTAGAAAAGCGAGGTACACACCATATTCCTTTAACTGAGGGGTCTTTTACCAGGTCTTCTACCGCATCCATATCAGGCCCAGTATCTCTCATGGTAACGGCCACATTTTCAAATCCAAAGTAGTCGCTTAACGCAAAATGTCTATCATAGCCAGGAGCCGGACAAAGCCAGCGCAAACGATGTGCCTGACTCTGTTTTGACCACGGACTTTCACCTTGCATACCGCGTACAAAACCGTGACTGAGCACGTCAAACATGAGGTTTAAACTCGAAGAGCCGCTTACTAAAACTTGGTCTTTGTTCACGCCGAGAAGTTCACCAAAAAGTTGCCTTGCAACACGGAGACCTTCCGGGCAGCCATAATTACCAGCGTTTTGTCCGTCAATCACAAGCTCGCTGGTGCTTGAAAGCTCATCAAGAAGCCCGCGCGACAAATCAAGCTGCTCTTCGCTTGGTTTTCCGCGGCTCATGTCAAGGTTCAGCTTGGCCAAACAAGCCGCGGCGTAAGCGGATTCTAATGCGCTTTTCTCGGCTGCGAGAGCTTCTTTAGAAAGCGTTTTATAGTAATTCATCTTAGGTCCAATCGTGAAGAAATTGCAAATACTTTTTTGTACTCTGCAAAGCACCTTAAATGTTTAGTATAATATATCGCTACCAATTATTGAAAGGATTTTCATGGCGCAAAAAAGCGATGCGCAAAAAAAGAAAAATAAGGGCAATAAGCTCAACGCACAACAGCAAAAAAGAGCCGCTGCAAAGCGTGTGGCTCGTGCAGAAGAAAAAGCTGCAAAGATAAAGAAAAAGGACAAGAAGAAGCGTACGGGAAAAGAAATCGCCATTATTGTGGTTTCGGTGGTCATGGTTGTCTCTATCTTACTTCCTTCGCTCTCTTCAATCATTAATAAGAGTTCTTCCAGCTCTTCTAGCAATTCTGATGAGCCTACGAGCTATGAAGAGGCGCAAGACAAGTATCAGCCCTTAGTAGACGAACAGCAAGCCAAGCTCGACAAAGACAGTAATGATACGCAGGCTATGTATGACCTTGCAACCAATTATTACAATTGGGCTGGAAAAGCGAGCAGCTATGCCAGTAGCGATGATGACAAGAAAAATTTTGCAAACGACTTATATCAAAAAGCGATTGATGAGTACACAACGTATTTAGACGCAACGGGCAATGATTTTGATACTACTGATGAGAAGACTGCGGCACTTAATCGTGCTATGGCAAATAAGTCGCTTGAGAAAAACGATGAGGCTAAGCAGCAGTTAGAGGATTTGGGAAATAAAGCGAATTATGCGAGCGCCTGGGCACAGCTAGGTATGCTGTATGAGAATGATTCAGAAAGCGACAAGGCTATGCTTGCGTTTGAAAAAGTAGTGAACTCAAAAGATTCTTCTGCTTCAAATTATAGAAGTTGGGCAGTGCAGCGTTTGCAAGCTCTTCGCAAGAAAAAGCAGTCAGATACGGGAGGACCAGAGGCTTTGATTTTAAAGTGTAATTTCTGGCAAGGCGCAGATCCAGCAAGTGATACATCGAGCAATTTTGCAAGCGTGGCTGCTTTTAGAGTACACAAGATTGAGACTTCAAGCAGCGACTCGGGAAGCGATACTTCCTCCAACACTACCTCAGACTCGAGTTCTTCCTAAAAGGCGTCGTCCAAGATGAAAGGATAACATATGAGCCTCACCATTACAGTACAGCCTGCAGTAGATAATGTTGCGCGTTTTTTGGTAGAGGGCGAGGTTGACGTTGCAAATGCGCAAGACCTCACCAATGCTTTTGATGAGCTTTTGGCAAACGATGCCATAGACACCATCGAAGTTGACATGGCTGGGGTGCCTTATATTGACTCAACAGGAATTGGTGTTTTAATGGCTGCTTCTAAAAAAGCCGAGGAAAAAGGCTATCATCTCAAAGTGAGCAATCCACAACGTCCAGTATTGCGCGTTTTTACCCTGCTAGGCGTTGTGTCAGAATTTAACATAGAAAACGGCGGCGAACGGTAAGCTTTTGTTTGGAATTGGAGACACTGAGCTTCTCCTTATTGCTTTGTTTGCCT
>CANBCO010000025.1 GCA_947367165.1 uncultured Coriobacteriaceae bacterium | reverse complement strand
ACGTCTCGTGGGCTCGGAGATGTGTATAAGAGACAGGGCGCAGCCATGGTGAAAATCGCTATGGATCTTCTTCGTGCCGACGTTATCGACGAAAAGACCGTGCTGCGTCGCATGGAGCCTCAGAAACTCGACGAACTTCTCCACCCGGTATTCGACAAGGCCGCACTCAAGCGCGCTCAGGTCGTAGCCAAGGGTCTTCCGGCATCGCCAGGTGCTGCTTCCGGTCAGGTAGTGTTCTCGGCAGAGGACGCAGAAGCATGGTCGGAGAAAAAGCGCAAAGTTATTCTGGTGCGTATCGAAACATCGCCTGAAGACCTCCGTGGTATGGCTGTTGCACAGGGTATCCTCACAATGCGCGGCGGTATGACAAGCCACGCAGCTGTTGTGGCCCGCGGCATGGGCAAGTGCTGCGTGTCAGGTGCAGGTGAGATTCAGGTAGACTATAAGGAGAAGACTGTGAAGATGGGTGACAAGGTATATCACGAAGGTGATTGGATTTCACTCAATGGTTCTACAGGCGACGTGTATGATGGTGAAGTGAAGACTGCCGAGCCTGAACTCGACGGTGATTTCGGTGCAATCATGGATCTCGCAGCCAAATATACCAAGACTCTTGTACGCACTAATGCGGACACTCCCCGCGACGCTATCCAGGCTCGTCATTTCGGAGCTCAGGGTATCGGTCTCTGCCGTACAGAGCACATGTTCTTAGGGGAGCGCAAGCAAATCATTCAAAACTTTATTTTGGCAGACGACCAAGAGGTAAAAGATAAAGCTTTGGCAGAACTGTTAGATGCCCAGCAAGGCGACTTCTGTGCTATGTTAAAGACGATGGGCGAGCATCCAATGATTATTCGTTTGCTTGATCCGCCTTTGCATGAGTTCTTGGATAACCCTCGCGAACTTGCTGTAGAAATTGCAAAACTTGAGGCAACTGGCGCAGATGCTGCAACTATTTCACAAAAGCGTGAACTTCTTGCCCGCATCGATTCTATGAGTGAGGCCAATCCTATGCTCGGCCTTCGCGGTATTCGCTTGGGCATCATGTATCCTGAGCTTGTTGATTTGCAAGTCCAAGCTATCGCAAGTGCTATGGCAGACTTGCAGAAGGAGGGCATCACCACACATCCTGAGATTATGATCCCGCTTGTTTCTACACAAGCCGAGCTCATTGCTGTTCGTGAGCAAGTTCAAGCTCAAATTGATAAAGTATGCGAGCAAAAGAACGTGAAACTTGACATCGAGATTGGTACGATGATTGAGCTTCCACGCGCAGCTCTTATGTCTAAAGAAATTGGTGAGTACGCAGACTTCTTCTCTTTTGGCACTAACGACCTTACACAAACCACTTTTGGCTTTAGCCGTGACGACGTAGAAAGTGCCTTTATTCCTACGTACCTTCGCAAAAAGCTTCTTAAAACTAATCCATTTGAGACGCTTGACGAAGGCGTTGCCAAGCTTGTTGCAGCAGGCGTTGAAGGCGGCCGAGAAGCCAAACCAAACCTTACCTGCGGCGTATGTGGTGAGACCGGAGGAGATCCAGACTCCATTCACATGTATTACAACCTTGGCCTAAACTACGTGAGCTGCTCTCCGTATCGTGTGCCAATTGCACGTTTAGCTGCAGCTCAGGCAAAGATTTCTGCTAAAGGAAACGCAGGACACCAAGATAAATAAGAAAAACGCTACAAAATAGGACTTGCATTTTAGCTGCAAGTCCTATACAGTAGTGAAGCTACATGACAACTATGTGCAGAAACCTGCACCTCTAGAAACGAGGATAAAAATGGACTATATAAAAGCAATAGAACGTCAGCAGATAAAAGAGGATCGTCCGCAGTTAAGAAGTGGTGACAACGTAAAAGTTCACTACAGAATCAAAGAGGGCGATCGCGAGCGTATCCAGGTTTTTCAAGGAGACGTTATTCGAATTTCTGGCCATGGAGCACGCGAAACGTTTACCGTACGCAAGCTTTCCTTTGGCGTAGGCGTGGAGCGTACATTTCCGCTTCATAGCCCCAAAATTGCAAAGCTCGAGGTGGTGCGCCACGGAAAAGTACGCCGCGCAAAACTGTATTACATGAGAGATCGTGTAGGTAAAGCAGCTCGTATTGCCGAGAAACGCACCAAATAAAACTTGCCGCTATTCGCTTAAAACAAATGAAACGAGCAGAATTAGAGCGCCTCAAAACCGAGGTGCTCTATGCTAAACAGCGAGAATATGCAGGAGACTTTCCTTATGTCATAGGGGTTGACGAAGTGGGGAGAGGCTGCATTGCAGGGCCTGTTTCTGTTGGTGCAGTGGTGTTACCTCATAAACCTCACATTGTAGGTATAAAAGATTCTAAAAAGCTCAGCCCAAGCCGCCGAGAAAAGCTATCAAGAGAAATTCGCACGCAGGCGGTATCTGTGGCGGTAGCTCATATCTCGCCTGATGTAATAGACAAAAAAGGGATTATATATGCCTTGCAGCGTGCCATGCTGAAAGCCATCGCACAGACCGGTTATGCTCAAAAGGCACCCGTTATCATTGATGGAAACCCGCTTCCGGCTTTATTGCAAGCCACGTTTGTTGTAAAAGGTGACGACACAATAGCTGCTATTGCAGCCGCTTCCATTGTGGCTAAAGTGAGCCGAGACCGTGTAATGAGCCATTTAGATACTGCAAGTGTGGGATATGGGTTTTCTCGGAATAAAGGGTATGGAACCCCTGAACACATCCAGGCGTTAAAAAAATTGGGTCCAAGCCGGTATCACCGACTCTCGTTTTGTGGAAATTTTTTGAAGAATACTTAAATTTTTTACCTTCATTTCTAGATGCTTTCTTGTTAAACAATCCTTTTGCTGTAAAAATTTGTTAGGTCTAACATGCTATTTGTTAGATGACCCCTCCATACTTTTATAAAACGATTGGAGGAGATATGAAAGAAAAACTTGATTTTATCCTTAACCCAGAGGCTGTCAAAGATAGTTCAGTTTCTATCTTTGACATTATTGAACGTCCCGAGAAACCCATCGAGCATTTCTCGGCAAAAGAGCTTGGGAAAGATGGGGAGCGTGTAGCCACACTTTATTTAATGCGAAAAGGTTTTGAGGTTGTGGACTTAAACTGGGAGTGCAAGCTCGGAGAGATTGATATTGTTGTAAAAGACCCAGAACATCCTCGCTCGGCCATTTTAGTGGAGGTAAAAACAAGGTTGAGCTTAAAACGCACAGATCCAGTTATTCCTGAACTTAATGTAACCGTTGAAAAGCAAGAGAAGTATCGGGAGCTTGCCTTGCTTTATCTTGCATTTCACAAAGAGTATGACTCGGTGCGTTTTGACGTGATTGCCATTTCTGAGGTGTCTCAAAAAAAGGCAAGTTTGCGCCATCTTATAAATGCCTTTTGTATAGATGGGGAGTAAGCTATGAGTAGACACGTGGTTTGTGTAAAAAGTGCTTTTTTGCGAGGTGTTGAAGTCCTTCCTGTTGAGGTTCAAGTTGATTTGTCTGGCGGACTTCCTGGGATAAACATTGTGGGTATGCCAGATGTTGCCGTTTTAGAAGCAAGAAGCCGGGTACGTTGTGCTATGCGCGCACAAGAGTATGAGATTCCTCGTTTTCAAGTGACGGTAAACCTTGCCCCGGGCTCGGTGCGAAAGATGGGAACTGGTCTTGATTTGCCTATTGCGGTAGCGATTTTAGCAGCTACAGGGCAAATTCCTAAAGAAGGGCTTGACAAATATTTGTTTGTGGGTGAGCTTGGCCTAATGGGAGACGTTTCAGCAGTTCGAGGTATGCTTGCCTATATTGCGTTTGCTAAAGAGGAAAACCTCACGTTTTGTGGCGCGCCAAGTGCAAAGGAAGTAAGCAGTATAGACGCAGCATGTAAATACGTTGACAACATTTCTTTGCTTAAGAAGCGCTTGTCATTGCTTCCTGATATGAAACGAGATGAAGAAGTTGTAGAGCAAACGGTACTAGGTCTTGACTACAGAGATGTGGTGGACCAAGAAGTTGCTAAACGTGCGCTTACTATTGCTGCTGCAGGTAGACATGGGTTATTAATGGTAGGTCCGCCGGGTTCGGGAAAGACCATGCTTGCAAAAAGGATGCCTTCAATCCTGCCAGCTTTAAGCACTAAAGAAAGTATAGAAAGTGCGCTCATTCACTCAGTTGCGGGTTGTGATAATGCCCATATCTTAGGAGGCAACCCTCCGTTTGCTTCTCCACACCATAGCTCAACTATTGCAGGACTTATTGGAGGCGGAAATCCAATGAGACCAGGAGAAGTTTCCTTAGCGCATCATGGCATTCTCTTCTTGGACGAGCTTGCGGAGTTTCCAAGTTCTGTACTTCAGTCGCTTCGCCAACCCATGGAGTCAAAGAAAGTGACAATAACACGTGTGCAGGGCGATTATACGTTTCCATCAGATTTTCAACTCATTGCCGCTACTAATCCGTGTCCTTGTGGGTATTTGGGAGACCCTGACCATACGTGTACTTGTAATGCTGCCATGGTGATGAAGTATCAAAATAAAGTGGGAGGTCCCATTATGGATAGAATTGATTTGGTGGTTGATGTGAGAAGACCACAAGTATCAAAAGTGCTGGAAGGACAAGCCGGGATGGATAGCGCAACCATGCGCGCCACTGTTTTACAAGCACGTGAGTATGCAGCATGGAGGCAGAAAAAAAGAGATGGTGCACAGAAGAGTTCGCTTTTAGCGCGACTGATGTATTCAGTTCCAGCTGCAAATGTATTACGCAATAGCGGCATGTCTTTAAAACTTGGCGGCCGCTCCCTTTCTAGAATCGCTACGGTAGCACGGACAATTGCAGACATTAATAAACATGTTGAAGTGGCTCCCGAAGACGTTTCTGAGGCGTTGATGTTTCGCTCCCGAGTCTCATTGGGGGTGGCAGCATGAACAAGTTTGTACTTACGAGGTCTGATGCCTGTTGGCCAGCTTCGCTTGTGCCAGAGTTAGAAATAGATAAGCTGTATGGGATAGGGGACCCATCAGTTTTGTCCACACCGTCTATCTCTATCATAGGCGCAAGAAGGGGGTCTCCTTACGGAACAAGCGTTGCCAAGCTTGTAGCAGAAATAGCAGTAGAACATGGTATTACCGTTACTTCTGGAGGGGCCCTTGGCGTTGACGTTGCCGCAGCTAGAGGAGCTCTATCAAGAGGTGGTAAAACTATTGTAGTCACAGGGGGAGGGGCAGACGTGCTCTATCCTTCTTCTAGCTCAGATGTGTATCACGCCGCCTACGAAGGAGCAGGTGCTGTAATATCTCTCTTTCCTTTTGGAACAGAACCTTTTCGCTGGACGTTTCCCAGAAGAAACAAAGTGATAGCTGCGATTTCTCAAGTGCTTGTAGTGACTGAAGCCTCAATTCCGTCTGGAACGTTTTCTACTGCAGATACGGCACTTGCCTTAGGAAAACGCATCTATGCTGCTCCGGGTTCGATTTTTTCACCGTATTCAAAAGGAACCAATAAGCTTATTGAAGAAGGGGCCCAGCCTTTAGTAGATATCCCAGGCATCGAGTGCGCTCTTGCCCAAGAGTATACCTTTTTAGCACGTGAGCAGCTTGATGTAAAAACTCCAGACCGTGGCGTTTTGTTAAAAGCGCTTTTCTCGGAACCGTTAAGACCAGATGATTTGGCACGCTTGCTTGATAAAGACGTGTTTTCTGTATTAAAAGATTTATCGGAATATGAAGTTGAGGGGCTCGTAGAGCGCTTAGCAGATGGGAGGTTTTCGCCAACAGAAAAAGCATTTTTACTACGTACATAATGGATATTGAAGCCTGTGGAGATAGTAGGTTACGATCTCGATGAAGCAGGAAGCCATTGGCTTTAGACAATGGGTAGTTCACGGTTATAGCAAAAAAGCCCTGCTGTTCTTTGCAAAAACTGGTATTCTTGATTTTGCAAATAAGAGATTTAGGAGAACATGGCAACTGTATCGGTCATTGGCGGAGGGCTAGCAGGCTCTGAATGCGCACTTCAACTTGCTTCGCTTGGGCATCGTGTGCGGCTTTATGAAATGCGCCCACACACCATGACGCCTGTGCATAAAAGCGAAGACTTGGCCGAGTTAGTCTGTTCAAATTCGTTTAAATCTAAGGAGCTTACAGGAGCTTCTGGGCTATTAAAAGACGAGCTTAGAAAACTTGGCTCATTTTTGCTTGACTGCGCCCATACTCATGCAGTCCCTGCCGGAAAAGCACTTGCAGTAGGCAGAATTGCTTTTTCAAAAGCGGTGAATGAGCTTGTGAGCCAAAACCCACG
>CANBCO010000024.1 GCA_947367165.1 uncultured Coriobacteriaceae bacterium | reverse complement strand
CGGCGTTGACCGAATTAAGCTTTTGTTTGTAAGTTCTAATGGTGCTTCCCAGCATATTGAGGTGCCAACGCAAGTTGACGCGCAGTCTCCGCAGCTCGTGGCCGAAATTAGAGTGCACGCAGGAGATGACGCGCATATTGCGGTATTATAGAAGTATGACCAAGACGAGCCAACAAAAAACGATCCCGCGCGTTTTAGCGGTGATTCCTTGCTTTAACGAGCAAGACAGCGTTGTCGCTCTTGCCCAAGAACTTGCAGATACCGCACTTACTACTGATTATCTGTTTATTAACGACGGCTCAAGCGATGAAACCGAGCACATATTATGCCAAGAAGGCATTCCTCATCTTGCGTTGCCGTGTAACTTAGGTCTAGATGGTGCTTTTAGAACCGGTGTGCTCTATGCAAAAAACCACGACTACGATTATGTTGTTCAGATTGATGGGGACGGCCAGCATGTGCCCGCCTTTATAGACAAGCTCTTAGAGACTTCAGAGAAAACAAAGGCTGACATTGTAATTGGCTCGCGCTTTGCCGAGAAAAAAAAGCCCTTCTCGGCTCGTATGCTTGGATCTGCATTTATTTCTGCCATGATAAAAATTACTACTGGTAAAACCATAAAAGATCCCACAAGTGGCATGCGACTGTATAACAAAAAAAGTATCGACCGCATGGCTCGTTTTCAAGATCTCACACCAGAGCCCGACTCTATTGTGCTCCTCATGAGAAGTGGTGCCAAGGTGTGTGAAACCCAGGTAGATATGCGCGAACGTGAGACAGGGGAGAGCTACCTTACTATTAAAAGGTCCATCGCCTATATGCTGAGGGTAGGCGTTTCAATCCTCTTTGTGCAGTGGTTTCAAAAAAAGGAGTAGGGATGTATTTTTATATCATTATTGCAGCAGCTATACTTACCCTTGTGTATGTTGTGCTAAAGATTCGCCATCACAAACTCCAAACAAGCGATGCTATTTTTTGGTTCTTCTTTTCAGTATTGCTTTTAATCTTTGCTCTTTTTCCAGATTTTGTTTCCTGGCTTTCTGATATCACACAAATGCAGTCTCCGGTAAACCTTATTCTTGTCCTTATTATTGCGCTTTTGCTCTATCACCAACTTGCACAATCTGTAGAGCTTGTACAGTTAAGGACGCGTCTTGCAGACTTAGCCGAGCATACCGCCCTTTCTTCAGATGTGATACGTAAAAGCAATTGCTGTAATCAAGAAACTAGCTCACGTTCTAGCAAACATCCACAGGATGTGTAATGAGTAAAACGCACATTAATTGGCCTGCACTTCTTGTTTTTCTTGGCTTTTTGGCTCTCTGGCAGCTGTTTTCTTCGTGCGGCGTTTTTCCGGCTTATATGGTTCCAACGCCCGTTCGAGTAGGTGAGGCACTCATAAAAGACTTGCCCATGCTTGTTCCTCATACGTTAACTACACTTATTGAAGCGCTTTTAGGTCTGGTAATAGGAATTGCGGTTGGAAGCGTCCTTGCCATTGTGATGGATGAGGTGCGTATCATAAAACGTGCTTTTTCACCGCTTCTCACGGTCAGCCAAACGATTCCAACGGTAGCCATCGCTCCTTTGCTGGTACTTTGGCTGGGGTATGCTATGCTTCCAAAGATCGTACTCGTTGCCCTTACGACGTTTTTTCCTATTTCAATTTCGCTTTTATCTGGCTTTGACTCAGTTAAGCTCGAGCAAATTGACCTCATGAAAACGTTAGGAGCCTCGCGCGTCCAAATTCTTATATGGGTTAAGCTTCCAGCTGCCAGAGCAGCGTTTTTCTCGGGTTTAAGGATGAGTGTAACCTATGCGGTAGTGGGTGCGGTAATTGCTGAGTGGCTGGGAGGCATGCAAGGCCTTGGCGTTGCGATGGAGCGCATGAGAAAAAGCTTTGCTTATGCCGACATGTTTGCGGTCATTATAGTGATTTCGCTTTTATCAATAGCACTTATGGAGGCAGTTCGTTTGATTGAGTACGTTACGTCTCCTTGGAAGCACAAGAGAAAGGGTGTGTAGCGTGGACATTTCCAGAAAAACATTTTTAGCAGGTTCATCTGCCTTTGTTGCTTTAGGTGCGCTTTCGGGGTGTGAAGAAAAGGCGAGTGAAGCAGCTAACATTACGTTTTGCCTTGATTACACACCCAATACAAATCACCTTGGCCTCTACGTGGCTAAAAAGCTTGGCTACTATAGAGAAGCCGGCGTGGATGTTACCTTTGTGCAACCTCCCGATGGCGGAGCAGACGCTATGGTAGCAAATGGTCAAGCGCAGTTTGGCATCAGCTTTCAAGACTGGATGGCATCGTATTTAGGCTCAGACTCGCCACTTCCAGTTACTGCAGTAGCAGCCATTATTCAAAATAATACCTCAGGCATCATGAGCCCTTTGGCAAAGCACATAACGCGACCAAAAGACATGGACAATACGCGTTACGGAACGCTTGATGTAAAAACCGAGCAAGCCATTATAAGAGAGCTTGTAAACGATGATGGGGGAGACTTTAACACCATTCAGCTCGTTTCTGCTAATACAACAGATGAGGTAAGCGGCTTACAAGCTGATTTGTTTGATTCTGTCTGGGTATTTGCCGGTTGGGCCTTACAAAATGCGCATGTGCAAGACTATCCTGTAAACTACTTTTCCATTGCCGAGCAAAACAGCGCATTTGACTACTATACGCCCGTTATTATTGCAAACAATAGCTACTTAGAAAACTCCCCAGAGCTCGCACGCGCGTTTTTACAAGCAACCAGAAGGGGCTATACCTATGCACGTGACCACGATGAAGAAGCTGCCAAGTTGTTACTTGAAGAAGTGCCAGAGCTTGATAGTGAGCTTGTCTATACAAGTGCACGCTACCTGGCACCTCGTTTTCAAGGTGATGCTCGCGCGTGGGGCGTCTTTGATAAGGAGCGCTGGAACACGTTTTATACCTGGATGAATGCGCATAACCTTACCGAGAAACCCATCCCACTTTCAACTGCTTTTACAAACGAGTACCTTGATGACTAGTGAGAATACTGCACAAAAGAAAAACCTGCTGGCATTAAGCGCTTCTCACGTTACGCTCAACTGGGAAGATTTAGTGGTGATCGAAGACGCTAGCCTTACGCTTGTTCAAGGAAGTATTGCTTGTATTCTCGGAAAAAGCGGAAGTGGAAAAACTACCTTGTTTCATGCGCTTGCGGGTTTAAGTAAGCCTTTATCTGGAAGCATTCAGGCAGCTGGAGATGTGGGCTATATGCTTCAAGATGACCTGTTGCTTCCCACTAAAACCATAGAAGACAATGCCAGTTTGGCTTTGCAACTTGCGCATATGCCAAAAGCCGAGGCAAGAGCCTGCGCACGTAAAGCGCTTTCTGAGTTTGGGCTTGCCGGTACAGAAAAGCTCTATCCACATGAGTTATCTGGGGGAATGCGCCAAAGAGTGGCTCTTGTAAGAACGTATTTGGCAAAGGCTCAGATTCTACTGGCCGATGAGCCCTTTAGCGCGCTCGATGCCATTACGCGCACAAGTATGCAAGAGTGGTTTTTAGAAGTCGTACAAACTCATGGTTTATCTGCGCTCGTTATCACTCACGATATTGACGAAGCACTGCTTCTAGCAAATGACATCTATATCTTACAAGGAGATCCTATGCAGGGGGAACCTTCACATCTGTTGGCTCCGTTTACCATTAACAGGCATGGGCAATCGCGCGCTTCGTTTAGCATGAGCGAAGAAGCGTTCTTAATAAAAAAAGAAATACGAGCCATATTGACCAGATAAAGGAGAAGAAATGAAAGTTGGCATTATAGGTGCTATGGAAAGTGAAGTTTCCCTTTTAAAAGACGCTTTGCAATCCGAGAAAACCACCCAGGCAGGACCTGCAACTTTTTTTGAAGGAACCATATCAGGCGTTGAGTGCGTGGTAGTGCGCTCTGGTATTGGAAAAGTGGCCATGGCAGCTACTGCCCAAGCGCTCATTGATAGGTTCTCGCCAGACCTTTTGATTAACACTGGTGTTGGAGGAGGGCTTGACGAAAAGCTTGAAGTGGGAGACGTGGTGGTTGCAACAGATTTGGTTCAACATGACGTTGACGTGACAGCATTAGGAGAAATACCAGGAAAGCTCCCAGGTTTTCCTCCGCATTTTGAAGTAGATCACAGTATAAATGCAATTTTGGAGTCTGAGCTAGCAAAAGAAGCAAAAGACATCTCTGTCTATGCAGGCCGCATTGCCTCTGGAGACCAATTTATAAATACGCCGGAGCAGCGCGCTTTAATTAAGAAACGTTTTGACGCTCTGGTTGCAGAAATGGAAGGAGCTTCTCTTGGAGAAGTAGCGTATCTAAACAAAATACCTTGCTGTGTTTTGCGCGCTATTAGCGATACAGGAAAAGAGGGAGGGGCTGTAGAGTATGAAAAGTTTGAAAAAGAAGCCGCAGCTCGTATGGCACATCTAGTAATACACGCGCTTCCAAAATTGAAGATGTCATAACCTTGTTCTAAAAAGAAAAAATGGGTATAGAGATAGTGTAGCCAAAACAAAGGAGTATATGGTGGTTGACATGAAGCAGTGGAGGAAGTCAAAGGCAGGAGCGATTTTTTTTGGAGTAATACTTGCCATTTTGGGGCTTATTTTTTGTTTTGCTCCAGATTTTAGCTTGAATTTCATTACCTGGATTGTAGGCATTGCCTTTTTAGTGGCAGGCGCGATTGCAATCATTAATTATTTCACTTCTAAGGGAGAAAAGCCAACCCTTGATTTAATTTTAGGCATTGTAGGCGTGGTGCTTGGTCTTATCTTTTTATTCCAACCAACAAGTGCTCAAATATTTATCATGGCATGCATAGGTGTTTTCATTTTCATTACTGGTCTTGCAGATATCTATGATGCGATACAGATGAATAAGTTAGGGGGACAAAGATGGGGTCTTTTCTTGGCATTAGGCATCTTAACTACTCTTTTTGGTATAGCGGCGTTTGTCTCTCCGCTGGTCGCTGGATCGGCCATTATCATACTGATAGGAATCGCTCTCATCTTTGATGGTGTCACAGAAATTATAGTGGGCGCGACCTTGTAGCAAGTAAAAAAAACAAGAGGAAAGGATAGATATGTCAGACGTAAAATCATTTATGAGAAGGTCAAAGGCAAGTGCCATTGTGTTTGGTATCATCATGCTCTTGCTGGGTCTTTGGGTACTCATCTTTGCAGGAACTCCTCCACAAAGTGATGCAGAAGGTATCCTCCTTAACCAGCTTGATAACGCAGTATTTCTTTCTACGTTAACTGGATGGGGCCTTATGATTGCTGGCTGCATTACGTGTGTTGGCTATGGAGTGGCTGCAAAAGAAAACAGAAGTATTACTGATATTATTTTAGGTGTTATCTTGGTGCTCCTTGGACTTCTTGCAATTTGCTTCCCACTTAAATCTTGGGGATTTGTAGTAATTTTCTTGGGCGCGCTCGTTTTCTTGAGCGGATGCGCAGATATTGCAGAGGCGATTTCGTTTAAAAAAGAAGGCCAAAATGGCTGGCTGCTCTTTCTTATCTTTGGAATCATCACGCTTTTATTTGGTCTAGCCTCTATCATCACCCCCTGGTGGTTTACTGAGGTGCTCATCTTTGTGCTTGGCTTTGCTCTTATCTTTGATGGCGTAACCGAGATAATCGCAGGTGTCAGAATGTAGTAAAATGGGATACGTTCAGAGATACAAGCAATTGAAAAGGAACGTATGCCATCAAATAAAGTTTCTGAGGAATTTGGAAAACTTGCTTTTACAGACGCGGTAATGCAGCAGCGCTTACCGCGTCCAACGTATAAAGAACTCCATGCTGTCATAAAAGAAGGGGGAGCCCTTAACTTAGACATCGCAAATGAAGTGGCGCACGCCATGAAAGATTGGGCCCTAGAGCACGGAGCTACGCATTATGCTCACTGGTTTCAGCCACTTACTGGCCTTACATCCGAGAAACACGACTCTTTTTTGATGCCGCTCTCAGATGGCACAGCTCTTATGATGTTTTCAGGAAAAGAGCTTGTGCAAAGTGAGTCGGACGCTTCGAGCTTTCCCAATGGCGGTCTCAGAGCAACGTTTGAGGCAAGAGGATATACCGCTTGGGATCCAACAAGTCCTGCTTTTCTAAAAGATGGCGTGCTCTGTATTCCTACAGCTTTTGTTGCCTACACAGGAGAAGCACTTGATAAAAAGACGCCTCTGCTCCGCTCTATGAATGCAATTGATGAGCAAGCGCAGCGCGTTTTGCAACATTTTGGTGAGGGTGGCCACCGCGTTACTACAACGGTTGGTTCTGAGC
>CANBCO010000023.1 GCA_947367165.1 uncultured Coriobacteriaceae bacterium | reverse complement strand
TTAAAACGTTTAAGACAAACTTTGAAGAACGTATGCGTGCGCATACAGGTGGCGAAGAAGTGCTTGAAGACGCAGCTCTTGCTGAAGAGCTGCCTAACTCTGCAAGTGCTTTACCCGAGAAATTCGCCGAGTAAAGAAAGCTGTTCTTACTACCAATGGCAAGCCTTCGTGACATACAAAGACGCATTAACTCGGTAACTTCTACGAGGCAGATTACGCATACCATGGAGATGGTTTCGACCACCAAAATCATGAAGGCACTTTCGCGTGCAGACAATGCAGGCCCTTATAAAGATGCGATTCAGCATATGCTAGAGACGGTTGCAGGCCGCGCAAGCTCGCAAAATGTAGAGCTCTTGAGCACCCACAGCGAGATAAAACGTGCTCTTATTGTAGGCGTTGCATCAGATCGTGGACTTGCTGGTGGCTTTAATGTGCAGGTAGAGCGAGCCATTCAGGAGCGAGCACAAGAATTAGAAGCACGCGGTATAGAAGTTGAGTTCATATCGTGCGGCAAGAAGTTAACGGAGTTTTTCTCGACGAGGGGGATAGAACCTGTGCTTACTAACGATAGAGTGAGCACAGGCCCTACCGTAGCTGGGGCAAATCAGATAAGTTCGTACATTATGGAAGCTTACGTGGCAAAAAAAATTGATTTGGTAGAGCTCATCTATCAACACGCAAAAAGCCGCGTGGAGCAGGTTTTAACGCACGAGCAGCTGCTTCCGGTACAGGAGGCGGGGCTTGCGCTTCCCACGGCTCCTCGTGAAAAGCAAGCGTTTGCGGCTGTTGATACGCAAACAAAAGCAGAGGTACAAGGCGATTTTTCGTTTGAGCCATCTGCAGACGAGGTGCTTGGACACTTAATTCCAAGCTACATTAGAACCGTTATCTATCACGCCCTTATTGATTCAGAAGCTGCTGAGCACGGGGCAAGGAGGCTTGCTATGCAAGCAGCCACCAAGAACGCCGATGATATTATTTCTCGGCTGAGTAGAGAGTATAATCGTATTCGCCAAGGTTCTATCACGACTGAGCTTTCAGAAATCGTGGGCGGAGCTGAGGCTTTACAAGAAAAGGAAGCTTAAACTATGGCAGAGCAAACGCAAACAAAGCAGACGCAACACAAGGCTGTAGGAGAAGGCGTAATCATTCGTATTGTGGGACCGGTGGTAGACGTCAAGTTTGAAGACCACGTACCGGCAATCTATACCGCGCTTAATGTGGATGCAACCACGCCTTTTGGAGAGATTCATAACGTGCTGGAAGTTGAGCTTCAGCTTTCGGGAAATGTGGTGCGTACAGTGGCGATGAGCTCGACCGACGGCATGCAACGGGGCCTTCGCGTTGTCGATACCGGACACCCCATGGAAATGCCTGTGGGGCCGGGCACGCTAGGGCGCGTGTGGAATGTGCTGGGAGAACCGGTTGACGGAAAGCCTATGCCTAAAGATGTGCGTTTTTATCCCATTCACCATCCTGCGCCTCGCTTTGATGATCTCACTACTTCTGTGGAGGTTTTTGAGACCGGCATTAAAGCAATTGACTTGTTGGAGCCCTATATTCGCGGTGGCAAGACGGGTCTTTTTGGAGGTGCTGGCGTAGGTAAAACCGTTCTTATTCAAGAGCTTATCAACAATCTTGCTCTAGAGCACGGAGGAACTTCTGTCTTTACTGGTGTTGGCGAGCGCACTCGAGAAGGAACGGATCTTTTCTTAGAGATGAGCGAGTCTGGCGTTATTGACAGAACTTGTTTGGTATATGGCCAGATGAATGAGCCTCCAGGAGCGCGTTTGCGTGTGGCGCTAGCCGGCCTTACCGAGGCAGAATACTTTAGAGATCAAGGCCAAGATGTGCTCTTGTTTATTGACAATATCTTTAGATTTTCACAAGCCGGAAGCGAGGTGAGCGCACTTCTTGGCCGTATGCCAAGTGCCGTAGGCTACCAGCCCACGTTAGCAACCGAAATGGGAGACTTGCAGGAACGCATTGCAAGTACCAAAGAAGGTTCGATTACCTCGGTGCAAGCTGTCTACGTGCCAGCTGATGACCTGACAGATCCAGCACCGGCGACTACCTTTACGCACCTTGATGCGACGACGGTATTATCGCGTTCAGTTTCTGACCTGGGGATTTACCCGGCAATTGATCCGCTTGCGAGCTCAAGTGATGCGCTGGACGCCTCTATTGTGGGCGAGGAGCACTACCGAGTAGCGATGGCGGTCCAAGAGGCATTGCAGGGCTATAGCGACCTACAGGATATTATTGCAATTCTTGGCATGGACGAGTTGAGTGAAGACCAGAAAAAGACGGTGCAAAGGGCGCGAAAGATTCAGCAATTCTTGTCTCAGTCATTCCACGTTGCCGAGCAATTCACCGGAAATCCTGGCGTCTACCTTAAAGTAAGCGATACGGTGCGCTCGTTTGCTGCTATTGTGGACGGCGCGTGTGATGAGATTCCAGAGCAGTGTTTTAGGTATGCAAGCGACATTGATGACGTGCGACATCGCTATGAGCTCTTGCAAAAAGGTGAGAAGTAAGGCGAGGCCGTGGATACGTTTTCTTATGAAATAGTGCGTCCTGATAAGTTGCTCCATAAAGGGGAGGCGACCAGTTTGGTGCTCGTGACACAAACGGGCGAGCTGGGCGTGCTTCCGGGTCACGCGAGTGAAATTTGTGTACTAGGAGATGGTATGTTGCGCGTGGAGCATGCCCCAGATGAGCAGGGAAAAACCAAGACGCTCATTGTGGTAAAAGGGGGGTATGCAGAGATTACGCAGGATAAAGTGATAGTGCTTGCAGATCATGCGCGCGATTTGGACGACATCTATCCCGAGGTGGTAGAAGAAACCAAACAAGCTGCACAAACAGAGCTTTCGCACTTAGGCACAAAGGATTCGAGGCGCGCGTATTATGAGACCAAGATTGTCTGGTGTGACCTTTTGCTCAAAGAAAACAGCAAAGCGTATGAAAAGCGCTAAAGGTAGGGGATAAGATGGCCGAGAAAAGAAGCATTATTCATGTTGAAGGAGGCTATCCGCTCTCTGGTCACGTTACAGTTGAGGGCGCAAAAAATTCAGCTTTAAAACTGATGGCTGCAACGCTTATGGCCCCTGGTGTGACCACGCTAACAAACGTCCCTGATAACTCAGACGTGCACACCATGGGAAAAGTTCTTTCTAAGCTTGGGGCGCGCATTACCGTTTGTGATGCACATACGTTACAAATTGATACTAGCGATGTTAAAAGTTGGGTGACGCCGTATGAGCTCGTGGTTAAAATGCGGGCATCAACTGCTGTTTTAGGGCCTTTGCTTGCGCGCTTTGGCAAAGCCGTTGTAGGAATGCCAGGGGGTTGTAAGATTGGGGCACGCAAAGTTGATATGCACATGATGGGGCTATCTGCTTTGGGGGTGGATTTTCAAATTGGACACGGAAACATTCACGCGTCTGCTCCTGGGGGGTTAAAAGGTTGCTCGGTGACGCTTGAGTTTCCAAGCGTAGGAGCTACTGAGAATCTGCTTATGGCAGGGGCACTTGCTCATGGTAAAACCGTCATTGATAATGCAGCATGTGAGCCTGAAATTGTAGACTTGGCCACTATGTTAAATGAGATGGGAGCCTCAATTACTGGTGCCGGAACGCCGGTGATTGAAATTGAAGGAGTGCGCGAGCTTTCGCCTGTGACCCATGGCGTTATTGGAGACCGCATTGAAGCTGGCACGTTTGTAGCTGCAGCTGGTTTGGTGGGAGACCCCGTACGTGTGCACGGTTTTAACCCAGATCATTTGGGGCTTGTCCTTAAAAAATATGAAGCTATGGGGATTTCTATAAAGCGTATTGAAGACGGCTTGCTGGTATTTAGAGAAGGGTCGCTTTTGCCCACAAGTATTCAGACGCTGCCATTTCCGGGGTTCCCTACAGACTTGCAAGCACAAACCATGGTGCTTTTGGCGCTTGCTGAGGGGGATTCTGTAGTAACAGAAAACATTTTTGAAAATCGTTTCATGATGGCGGCAGAGCTTAATCGCATGGGAGCTCACATTAGGATTGAAGGACACCACGCTCTCATTCAGGGCGTGGCGGGTTTCTCGGGAGCACCTGTGGAAGGACCAGATTTGCGTGCGGGAGCCGCACTGGTACTTGCAGGACTTGTTGCTGACGGCTATACCGATGTAAGTGGCGTAGAATATATACACAGAGGATACGAAAGATTTACTGATAAATTGCGTGGGCTCGGTGCACACGTTGAAGAAATAGAAGTAGAGTAGTATTTCTGAAAGGAGTCTATATGAAAGCTGTCATTCCTGCTGCAGGGCTGGGAACTCGCTTTTTACCCGCAAGCAAAAATCTTCCCAAAGAGCTTATGCCAGTCTTTAATAAGCCGGTGTTGCAATATGTGGTTGAAGAGGCCCTTGCGCCAGAAGGAGTAGATGAGGTCATCGTGGTAAATTCGCATGCCAAGCCGCAGATTGAGGCCTATTTTGAAAAAGATGAGGCACTGGTGGCGCATTTGCATGCAAAAGGAAAAAATGGGCTGGCCGCACTTGTTGAAGAGGCAAGTGATTTGCCGGTAAGTTTTTGCTATCAAGATGAGGCACTTGGTCTTGGTCATGCGGTGCTTCAGGCAAAACAGCAGGTCGGCATAGATGCTTTTTTTGTTTTGTTAGGTGATTACTTTGTTCCCAATAAGCAGATGTGTAAAGACATGGCGGCTGTGAGTAAGGCTCATGGTGGTGCAAGTGTTATTGCGGTAGCGCCGTGTCCTCCTGCTGATGTGAGTCGCTATGGCATTATAGGTGGCGAGGTAGTGGGCTCGCTTACGGGTGAGTATAAAGATGACAACAATCCGGGCTGCGTGCTTAAAGTGAACGAGCTTGTAGAAAAACCTTCGAGTGATGCCGCGCCTTCTAATCTTTTTATCGTTGGGCGCTACCTGTTAGATCCCTTTATCATGGAGCTTTTAGAGACGCAAGAAACTGGTGCCGGTGGCGAGATTCAGCTTACCGATGCTATGGTGCGCTTATTAGAGACGCATGAGATGTATGCGCTGGTAGTAGACCCTACTTCTGGCTGTGATGCGGGAACTCCAGAGACGCTTGCTGCCTCAAGTGTGCGAATGGTTTTAGAGCACCCCGAGCTAGTTGACGGCTTCTTTGAAGCCTTGGGAACTGATTCGCTAACAAAATAGCAGGTGAGAAAAGATGCAGCGTGTTCATTTTACAAATGACGGAATCTATGGTGAGGTTGGAAAGAGCTTTGATCTTGACCTTGCTTTGCGTATTGCAGATGCCATAGCTGCAGTTTCTAAAAAAGATGACGCCCCATCTGGCGAGATGTACGTCACGTTTGATATCCGCCCGCTCTCGCAGGAGGTTGCGCTTGCGGTAGCGAGGCAACTTGCAGGTCATGGTTTTTCTGTAAAGCTGGCGCAGTCCTACACGCCCATGCCGGCTCTTAATTATGCGTTACGCACGCATGATGAGGCAACGTGCGGCATTATGATTACGGGCGATCACCGCGGAAGCGACGTGCTTGGCCTGCGTATTCGTGATCACCGGGGGTCTGCTCCTCACCCTTCTACCATGGACGAGATAGAAGGCAAAATCACTTCTCGGCCAGCTCAAGTGAGCGGAACTTACATTGAGGCAGATTTTAACACGCCGTTTTTTGAGCACGCACGTACGTGGGCAAAGGACGAGCAGGGTTCGTTTTCTGGATTTTCTGGCGTGAAGTTATTAGTGGACTCCATGTATGGAACGGCGACAAAGTATGCGCCCAATTTGTTGCGCTCTTTGGGAGTTGATGCGGTTGAGCTCCACAGTAATTTTTCTAAACAAAAGGAAAGCTTTCATCCTGAAGTGGTTGAGCCCTGGATTGATGAGTGCGAGTATGCTACGGCTCAGAGCTCTGTAGATGCTGGAGTGGCTCTGGATGGGCCTGCGAATCGCGCGGTTGTAATCTCTCCTGAAGGAGATCTTGTTTCGCTTGCTAAGATGAGCGTGCTGTTCTTGTATTATTTAGTTCGTGAGCAGGGCAAAAAGGGCCTTGTGCTCCTTCCTAGAACGTCCAGTTTTATTCTTAAAAAAGCAGCTGAGTTGTTTGGGCTTGAGGTGCGCTATGTGACCAAGGCTGAGCGATGGGCAGAAGAAGAGGTGCTTCCGGAAGGGACGTCGATTGAAGATGTGCTTTTAGCAGGAGATGGCATCAATTCGCTCATTGTGCCTTCGCTAGATCCCGAGCGCGATGCTTTTGTCATAATGGTTGGCCTAGCGCAAATTTTGGCAGCATATAAAAGGACACTGCCCGAGTTATTGCAAGTAGTAGATGCTGTCT
>CANBCO010000022.1 GCA_947367165.1 uncultured Coriobacteriaceae bacterium | reverse complement strand
ATCTTAGAGCACGTCAAAAACGCATACAACCTCTCCATTGGCGAACGTACTGCAGAAGATATCAAGATTAAAGTGGGTTCAGCTGCACCGCTTGCAGAAGAGCTTGATGTCGAGGTAAACGGCCGAGACGTAATGAACGGTCTTCCCAAGACGGTTCGCATCGAAAGCGAGGAGATTCGTCGTGCGCTCGATAAGCCGCTTGATGATGTTGTCAAAATTGTAAAAGATGCGCTCGACATGACCCCTCCAGACCTTGCGAGCGACCTTATGTACTACGGCATCATGCTTACCGGCGGCGGCGGTCTTTTGCGCGGCCTTGACCAGCGACTTCGCGAAGAGACCGGAGTTCCTGTAAACGTAAGCCCCACAGCTTTAGAAAACGTTGTGGTAGGATGCGAAAAAGTACTCGAGGCTAACGCGTTAATGGGAAGCTTTGTTCAGTCTTCTATCCGATAAACCCACCAAGGTTTTACATGCATACCTCTCACCAAAACATCACAGAGCGAGTAGGAAAGGCTAAACTCCCGCTGACTTGTATCGTCTGCTTGCTTCTTTCTTGCCTAGTCTTGTTTTTCTCGGCAGTATCTCCAGAGTCAGGGATTGTTGGAGCAGGTAAAAGTGTTGTAAACACACTGGTATATCCCTTACGGGCACTTGGAAACTCGCTAGGTGCACCAGCTCGTGCTCTTAACCAAGCTAGCCAGGCAGGGGATGCCACACAAGCAACGTATGAGGAGCTAGAAGCGCAAAACAATGCGCTTGTAAGTGAAAACGCTTCACTAAAAGAAAAAGAGGCAGAGCTGAACCGGCTCCAAGACTTGCTTTCGTTTAAAAACGACAACCAGCTAGAGACGGTTGCAGCAGCGGTTATTGGAAGGGGAGCGGACGGGCTTACCAGCTCTATTACGATTAACCAGGGCAAAAATGCTGGTATTGAAGTTGGCATGGCGGTAACGGATGCTACCGGAGCCATTGGCCAAGTGACCTCGGTCGCTCCGTTTTCTGCCACAGTTCGCCTCATTACTGATGCCCGCTCATCTATCTCGGCAATTGACCAAGAAACTCGTGTGGTTGGTGAAATCCAGGGCGAGAATACTGATACAGTAAAGCTTGTTCACATTCCCGCGAGCCAAACCATACAGGTAGGAGACCAAATTCTCACCAGTGGCCTTGGCGGCACATTTCCAAAAGGCATTCCTATAGGAAGTGTAACTTCTGTCGATAAGCCCCAAGGCGCGCAGTACTACGACATTTCCGTAAAGCTCTACTCACATCCGCAAACGGTAGAAAACGTACTTGTCATCACAGGCGCAAATGCTACGGCAGATGAGGCAAAACAGTAGGGAAGTGCATGAAACAAAACACAACAATTCCAGCTCACCCCCTTCTTATTCTTGGCGTCTTTCTAGCTATTTGCCAATACGTTGTGGCACCTGTCTTTCCTCTGTTTTCTGGACATATAAACTTCTTTCTCATCTTGGTGTTTATGCTTGGCGTTTTTAGAAAACAGGCAAGCTCTATTGCCATTGCTTGGTTTCTCGGCTTATTTTACGACTTGAGCACAACAGGTCCGGCTGGCACCTCTGCACTACTTTTTACCGTGGGCGTCTTTTTATTAGTGAGGCTCGATACCAGCCTTGTCCAAGCTTCTATCCGAGAAATTCTCTTAAGTTTTGTGGTTTTCTCGGCAACGTATGAGCTCATCTACCTTATTGTGGCTTCTCTTTTTCTTGGTGCCACTTCGCTCTTTTCCCTGGCTATCCTGACCTTTTTGCCTTCAGTGCTTCTTGATGTCATTGCGTTTGCGCTTGTATGGGTACTTTTCAAGCGCTTTTCTGGAGGCCTTGGGCAAAGCTCAAAAGAGGTCCACTTTCAAAACCCTTACAAGCTCGGTACGCCAAAACATGGCCGTCTAGGAAAGTAGGAAAACGATGAGTATAGCGCCTTTCATCATCGTCATTCTTGCCCTCTTAATAGCAGGCTGCGTAGTGGTGCTTTGGCTTTTGCTCAGGCAAAACCCTGAGCCCACGTATGTGCATAAAACCAAAGAAGAAAAAGTCATACGCGCCTCTCAAACAACAGAAGAAACAAGCGTTAAAAAGGCTGACGACGGGGGATTAAAAGTGCTCTTTGGAGCGGTTGCATCCCTTTTTGCGCTCTTGTTTGCTCGGACAGGTTTTATGCAATTGGTAAACGATCAAGAATATGAAAATAAAGCCGAGAATAACAGAACACGTACGGTGAAAATCCAGGCGCCCAGAGGGCGTATTTTAGACAGAAACGGTGTGGAACTTGTGACAAATAGAGGCACGCTTGCGGTCTCGGCAACGTCTGATTTAAGTGATGACACGGCAGAAATTGGTCTTTTAGCAAACTTGCTTGGCATGCCCAAAGAAGCCATAATTCACGCGTTAGACGCAAACAGTCAAAAGGAATCCCTCGTTACTATTTTGCCTGATCTAAACCAAAAGCAAGTCGCGTTTATCTCTGAGCATCCAGAAGTTTTTCAAGATGTTACTATAAGCGAGCAAGAAACGCGAGCCTACCCAAACAGCACGCTTGCCGCACACGTGCTGGGATACACAAGTGAAGCTACGCAGGACCAAATTAACGCAAGCAAAGACAGTGATCACGAGCTTTCAGAAGGCGATATCGTGGGACAAGCCGGCATTGAGGCCCAGTACGAAAACGTGCTAAGAGGAGAAGACGGCGAGATGAAGCTCTATGTAAGTGCAGACGGCTCGGTGCAAGGAAGTGCAGAGACGCTAAGCCCCATAAGTGGATCAGACGTGGTCTTAACGCTTGATGCGACTATTCAAAAAGCTGCAGAAGATGGTCTTTTTCATGCGATTTCAATTGCAAAAGAAGCTGGAAAGCCCGCTACGGCAGGCGCGCTTGTCTGTTTGGACGCACAAACCGGAGACGTTCTTGCTATGGCAAGCTATCCCACGTTTAGCCCAGAAGCATTTGCTGGTGGCATTTCTAGCGATGATTGGAATGCGCTTTCTAGTGAATCAGCGGGATATCCCATGCTAAACCGAGCAATTTCTGGAATGTATCCTTCTGCTTCTACCATAAAGCCGCTTGCGTCGCTTGCAGGTCTAGAACTGGGCGTGGTTGATGAAAACTCTACGTTTGACTGCGTAGGCTTTTGGACCGGCTTTGGCGCCAATTCAGGACAGTGGTGCTGGAAGCATAGTGGGCATGGCTGGCTTGGCCTTGCAGACGGCATTATTAACTCATGTAACACAGTCTTTTACGAGATAGGAAAGCGCGTTTTTTACTCAGATGACCCTGAAGCGCTTCAAGAGCAGTATGAAATGTGGGGTCTTGGCAAGACCTCAGGTATTGATCTTCCAGGAGAAGCAGCGGGTCGTCTTCCAACTCCGGAGTGGAAAAAGCAGTATTACGCTAACTACCCTGGAGCAGATACCACCTGGTACGGAGGAGATACTACCAATATCGCCATTGGCCAAGGGGATATCTTAGTAACGCCACTTCAGATGGCATGTATCTACGCGGGCATTGCTACTGATGGCACTATCTATACGCCGCACCTTTTAAAAAGCGTCTCTACCAAAGATGGAAGCGGAACGGTGAGCGAGTACAAAGACAATGTTGCCCACAAAATTGAGGCCAATCCGGAACACTTGGCGTATGTAAAAAGTGCCCTTTCTCGCGTAGCCTACGAAGAGGACGATGCTGTAGCTGCACACTTTGCAAACTTGCCCGTCAAAGTGGCTACAAAAACAGGGACAGCAGAACAGGCGGGAAAAGAACCAAGTGGTTGGTACTGTTGTTATGCGCCAGCCGAGAACCCCACCTACGTCATCTCGTGCATCATTGAACAAGGTGGCTTTGGCGCAACGTGTGCAATGTATGCGGTTAGGGACACTTTGGGCGTGATTTACAACACGCCAGATACGTCAAGTGCTTACTCAACCACGCAGGCAATGTAGGGAAGGGGAAGAGAAGAGATGCCACACGCAGTAGCAAACAGAACAAAGCGCAACATGCACTCCCAAAGAAATCCGCAGAAAAAGGCTGGTTTTTCTTTGTTAGAGCGGCTTCAAGCTCTCCCGCTTTTTAAAAACGTGTACGCGCCTGTGTTTTTAAGCTCATTTGCGCTTGTAATCTAT
The DNA here is from genome assembly GCA_947367165.1 of uncultured Coriobacteriaceae bacterium. GTDB lineage: Bacteria > Actinomycetota > Coriobacteriia > Coriobacteriales > Atopobiaceae > CANBCO01. The sequence goes on along the minus strand of CANBCO010000022.1, from coordinate 2,231 downwards.
GGCTGTATAGTGGTTGCCTCAGCTTCGCTTACCATTGCAGATGCTTCGCTTTCACGCCAGCTCATTGGTGTTTTTCTCGGTGTGGTTTTAGCGAGCATTATGTGGCGCTATGACTACCGTGGCTTTTCTCAAATGACAACGGTACTTTTGGTACTCTACATTGTGCTCTTTTTCTTACCTATGATTCCAGGGTTTAGTTACTCGGCTAAAGGAATGACGGGGTGGGTGCAGCTTCCGGGGACGTCGCTTCGCTTTCAGCCTTCTGAGCTCATGAAACTGGTGCTCATATTTTACATCGCCGGGGTTGCGTCCAAGTATCAGGGCACTATTGAAACGTTTAAGGACTATTGTATTCTCTGCCTTCATCTGGGCATTCCGTTTGTGTTGCTTTTAACGCAAGATTTAGGCACGTCTCTTGTGGTGCTTTTCTCGGGAGCTTGTATAATTGGCTGCTCAGGGGCAAAAAAGGAGTGGATAATTCCCACGGTAATAGCACTTTTTATCATCGCTTTTTTAGTTGTCATCACTTCTATGATCCCAGGTATTCCGCATATTTTAAAAGACTATCAGCTAAAACGCTTAACAGTTTTTATCGATCCTTCGGTTGACCCTTCCGGAGACGGATATAACTTGCAGCAAGCAACTATTGCTGTGGGATCGGGCGGCTTTTGGGGAAAAGGAATTGGCATGGCAACGCAGGCAGGACAAGGATTTTTGCCCGAAGCTCACACAGACTTTGTCTTCGCTTTGTTGGCAGAGGAATTTGGCTTTGTGGGCTGCACTATTTTGCTATTACTCTTTGCGTGCCTCATTTGGTCCACGCTAAAACTTGCAAAAGCTACAGATTCGCTTTTTGGAAGGCTTGTTTTAATTGGTATCGCTTCTATGTGGCTTTTTCAAGTTTTTGAAAATATAGGGATGTGCCTGGGTATTATGCCTATTACAGGAATTCCGCTTCCTTTTATTAGTTATGGTGCAAGTTCAATGGTGGTACAAATTCTTGCGGTAGGAATAGTAGAATCAGTATATAAGAACCGAGTCAAAGCTGGGTAACGCTTCAAGTAAACGTGAGAGGAGATACTATGTCAACAGCAACTGGTGCTATTAACGGTATAAAAGATTATTTTTTGGCACGCACACAAGGGGACGCACAAGAAAAAGTGCGTATTGTGTTAGAGGTTTCGCAAAGCGCGCCACTCTATATTATTGATGCGCTTAAAAGCATATTTGTTCCGCTCACCGGCTCTGGCCTATTACATATTGATGTTATCTCTCAAACGCGACTTCCCAAGGTGGCAGCTCACGCCGATGCTTGCATTGTGGTATCAGGAGGCGATTTAGCCCCTGAACTCCTCTATGCCGCAGAGTGGATTGATGCAGGCGTTCCAACTTGCGTGCTTACCTCAGATCCCCAAGAAGAGATCCTCTTTGACTACGTGTTTGATCAGGTAGATACACTATTAGCAAAAACGCAAAAGCAAGTTTCTGACGTTGTGGCAGATTTCTTAGTTGAAGCGCTTCCAAGTTCAAAACAGCTTACGCTTGCAAAGTGCTTTCACTTTTGTCGCTCTTCTGTGTTAAAAAAACTCGCAGGTAAAGTTGCGCTTTCAAACGCAGCTATTGGGTTTGTCGACCTTATTCCCGGTGCCGATTTTCCTGCAATGTTTGCAACCGAGGCCACGTTTCTAGCACAAGCCGGCTCACTCTATAACGCAAAGACCGATTACTGGCGCCTTCTTGATTTAGGAGCAGTGCTCGCGTGGGGTGTAGGAACTCGTTCGCTTACGCGTGAAGCCGAGAAAATCCCCCTTCTTCCCAAGCAACTCATAAGGGGAGGCATTGCCTTTGGCTCAACGTATCTTCTTGCACGCGCAATTATTTTGCGCTATTCTGCAAGTGCCCTCATAGAGAAAAAACTTAAGGGTGTTGCGCTCTTTTTTGCCCGAGAAGGAAAGAATGCAGCTAGCTTGTTAGCTTCTTTTACTGGAGCCGACCGCGACGTGGAATACGTTATTGACGAGTAAGCGGGGGGGTCTTGGTTTCTAGTTTGCTCTCTGATTTTTAGGAATGCAGGGAGTAGTTTTGGTAATTGAAAAGTGGCGAACAGAGTTTACACTTTTTGCTATACTAACGGAAATGCAAATAAAGTAAGCTTAAAGCAGAAAGGAATCAGTAAGGCTTACAAAACCCCAGGTGGCATAACACACACACACACACACACAGGTCTCTTT
>CANBCO010000021.1 GCA_947367165.1 uncultured Coriobacteriaceae bacterium | reverse complement strand
AACAAGAACAACTTGACTACCTCGCTTCTTTTTCTCGATTGCGATACAGAAACACTAAAAAAACGGTATGCGTTTTCACGTAGAAAAAATCCAATCGCTAAAAAAGGGGAGAGCATAGAGCGCAGTATCGAGCGAGAGCGGGTGCTTTTATCGGGTGCAAAAAAAGACGCAAACGTTGTGATAGACACTTCTAAGCTAAATCCGCATGAGCTTCATAAAGCTATATTTTCCTACTATGGAAAACAAGAGAGAAAAGATACACTTGAAGTACAAATTTGCTCTTTTGGGTACCGCTATGGGATTCCTCGCGATTTTGACATCTTGCTTGATATGCGCTTTATTCCAAATCCGTATTGGGTTGATGAGCTTCGGGAGCTTTCGGGAAAAGATAAGGCGGTTCAAGAGTATGTTATGAAGACTGAGGCAGCAACGCTGTTCTTTCCATTGTGGGAACGTACGCTTGCAACTATCCTTCCTGCCTATTTAAAAGAAGGAAGATCGCAGTTAAAGATTGGCTTTGGCTGTACAGGTGGAAGGCATCGCTCAGTAGTCGCTGCCGAGAAAAGCGCCGCTTTTATTGAGTCGCTTGGATATGCAACCCATCTTGAGCATGTAACTATTGATAATGAGGCGTAATAGATGTCGTTTACAGCAGAGGTGAAAGAGGAGCTCTCGCGCATAAAAGAAAGCGACATACGAGCTCAAAAGGCAGAGTTTTCTGCATTGGTGCAAATCTGTGGCACGTTAGAGCTTAGAGGAAAAGGCACGTATGACCTTCATTTGGAAACCGAGACCGGCTCTGTTGCGCGCTTGCTTTTAAAAAATGCACACAGCTTGTATGATTTAGAAACAAAGCTGGTAGAGCGAAGAAGCATCCTGCATAACACCAGAAACTACCTTGTGATTCTTGAGAATCAACCCAAGTTAGACCCTGTTTTAAAAGACCTAGGCATCCTTGATAGCAACAATCATGTGAGCGGCTCTTTAGCTCCTCAAGTGAGCGAAACTCCCCAGGCTAAAGCTGCTTTCTTGAGAGGTATTTTTATGGCGGGGGGCTATATTGCAAAGCCAACCGAATCATTTCATTTAGAAATGAAATTTGCCCGAGAAAACCTTGCGTATGAAGTTTCGCAACTGCTAAAAAAAGCAGGTATAAAAACACGTCCTAAAGAACGTGGGCACGCAACCATAGTACGAATTAAAAATTTTAACGAGATTGTGCGTTTTCTCTACATCATTGGTGGTGAGCGTATTGTACAAGCCTTTCAAAACGTGCGCCATTTAAAAGCGGTCAAAAATAACGTGAACAGAATGGTGAACGCAGAAGTAGCAAATTTAGAGCGGGTTTCTCGGGCAGGTGCAGAGCAAGTGCGAGTTATTAAACGGTTAAAAAAAGCGGGTGTCTATGTTTCTCTTCCAGAGGCGCTTCAGCACTTTTGTGAGCTTCGAGAAAAGTATCCAAATGCTAGCTTTGTACAACTTGGGAAAAAGTGCGACCCTCCGCTTTCTAAATCTGCTATTAATAATCAGTGGCAACGGCTTAAAGCGATAGCTGGTAGAGAATCTGAAGCTCTGTAAAACGGGCCACTTGCAGCTGTTGCGTTATATAAATGGTATGTAAGCAGCGATTTTTGCTTCGTTATAAAGAGCTGCGTTTGCGTTTGAGAGAAGTTTTCTTTTTGCCACCAGCTTTGGCAAGAAAAGGTTATACTAGAAGCGATTGAAAAATGCCAATTTAAGGATAAAGGAGAAAATATGGCAGTAAAAGTTGCGCTAAACGGATTTGGTCGTATTGGACGTTTGGTATTCCGCCAGATGTTTGGTCACGAGGGCACAGATATCGTTGCTATCAACGACCTTACCAGCCCCGACATGCTTGCGTATTTGCTCAAGTATGATTCTACACAGGGCAATTATGCACGCGATCACAAAGTGAGCTCAACAGACAACTCCATTGTGGTTGACGGCAAGGAAATCCCCGTTTACAAAGAGGCCGATGCAAAGAATTTGCCTTGGGGAGAGCTCGGTGTAGATGTTGTTCTTGAGTGCACCGGTTTTTATACTTCAAAAGAAAAATCACAGGCTCATATTGACGCAGGTGCTAAAAAAGTTGTCATTTCTGCTCCTGCAGGATCAGACCTTCCCACCATTGTATACAACGTAAACCAAGACATTCTTACTGCAGATGACGACATCATCTCTGCTGCGTCTTGTACTACAAACTGCCTTGCTCCTATGGCAAAGGCCCTCAATGATTATGCTCCTATTAAAAGCGGCATTATGTGCACCGTACACGCTTATACAGGCGACCAAATGATTTTGGACGGTCCTCAGCGCAAAGGTGACAAGCGTCGTAGTCGTGCTGCTGCTATTAACATTGTTCCAAACTCAACAGGTGCTGCAAAAGCAATTGGTCTTGTTATCCCAGAGCTTAACGGCAAACTTATTGGCGCAGCTCAGCGTGTTCCTGTTCCAACAGGTTCTACCACGCTTCTTTATGCCATTGTTGAGTCTGACAAAGAGATTTCAGCCGATTCTATTAATGCTGCTATGAAAGCTGCAAGTGACCCTGAGACCTTTGGATACAACGAGGACGAGATCGTTTCGAGCGACGTTGTTGGCATGACCTTTGGCTCCCTTTTTGATGCTACTCAAACCATGGTACAAGACCTTGGAAACAACCAGTACCTCGTACAAGTTGTTTCTTGGTATGATAACGAGAACTCTTATGCTTCTCAGATGGTTCGTACCATTAAATACTTTGAGAAATTTGTTCGCTAAAGAGTAGAGCACAAGTGAGATAAGAGAAAGGGACGCGACCTCTGTTTGTTCGCGTCCCTTTTTATAAAAAGGAGACAATTACTATGGCGTTTTCAAAAAAAACAGTAAAAGACATAGACGTTGACGGAAAACGAGTATTGGTGCGCGTTGATTTTAATGTGCCGCTTGATCATGGTAACGTGGCAGATGACACACGCATTAAAGCTGCAATTCCTACCATTCAATACTTAGTTGACCACGGTGCAAAAGTTATCTTAATGAGTCATCTGGGACGTCCTAAAGGAGATGGCCCTGAGCCCGAGCTTTCCCTTAAACCTGCAGCAGATAAGCTTCGTGAGCTTACCGGTCTTGACGTTACGTTTGTAGAGGATACCTACGGTGAGAAAGCTAAAGAAGCCGCAGAGAGTTTGAAACCAGGACAAGTGCTTGTCCTAGAAAATGTGCGCTTTGATAAACGCGAGAAGAAAAATGATCCAGAGATTGCTAAAAAGCTAGCAGATTTGGGAGACTTATTTGTGCTCGATGCTTTTGGCACTGCACATCGCGCCCAAGGGTCTGTTGTAGGACCTGCAGCTTATCTTCCTGCCGTAGCGGGCTTTTTGCTTGAAAAAGAGGTCGATACGCTTACCTCTATTTTTGCTGATCCCAAGCGCCCCTTTGTTGCCATTGTAGGAGGATCTAAGGTAAGCTCAAAAATTGGTGTGTTAGATCATTTACTCGATTCGGTTGACACCCTTATCATCGGTGGAGGGATGGCCTACACGTTTTTCCTAGCAAAAGGGTATACGGTAGGAACGTCTCTTATAGAGCCTGATTGGGTTGAGGCTGCAAAAGATATGATGAAAAAAGCCGAGAAAAACGGCGTAAACCTCTTGCTGCCCGTAGATAATGTGGTTGCAGATCACTTTGGCGAAGACGCTACTGGCACGGTAGTTCCTTCAAATGAGATTCCAGACGACATGATGGGAATGGATATTGGTCCAAAAACAGAAAAGCTCTATGCCGACGCTATTAAAGACGCCGCTACCATCTTTTGGAACGGTCCTATGGGTGTCTTTGAATTTGACCAATTTAGTAAAGGCACCAAAGCAGTTGCAGAAGCAATTGCCCAAAACGAGAATTGTACTTCTATCATTGGCGGGGGCGACTCCGTTTCTGCCATTAACAAGTTTGGTCTAGCAGACAAAATGAGCTGGATTTCAACTGGTGGTGGCGCATCAATGGAACTTGTAGAAGGAAAAGACTTACCAGGAGTGGAGGCTTTAGAAAATGCCTAATCAAAGAACACGCCTTATCGCAGGCAATTGGAAGATGAACAAAACCTATTCAGAAGGCGTTACGCTCGCACAAGATCTGGCGTATAAACTTAGTGAGAACACAGACGGCGTTGAAGTCGTCGTCTGTCCTCCTTTTACAGATCTTAAAGGTGTCCAGAGCGTGATGGAGATGGACGCTGCTCCGTTTCACCTGGGCGCACAAAATGTCTACTGGCAAGAATCCGGTGCCTATACTGGAGAGATCTCTTGTGACATGCTCAAAAACGTAGGCTGTACCTATTGCATAGTGGGACACTCCGAGCGTCGCGATTATTTTGGTGAAACAGACCAAGATATTAACAAGAAAATAAAGGCGCTTTTATCGGCTGGAATTAAACCTATTAGCTGCTGCGGAGAGTCATTAGAAGTTCGCGAGGCAAACAACCAAGTAGCTTTTGTGGTAAACCAAATTAAAGAGGATTTTAAAGATGTTACGCTTAAAAGCGGAGATGATGTCGTTGTTGCCTACGAGCCAATTTGGGCTATAGGAACGGGTAAAACAGCCACGCCAGAAGATGCTCAGGAAGTCTGCGGAGCTATCCGAGAAACCCTCAGAGATATCTTTGGAGCAGATATTGCAGACGGCATTCGTATTTTGTACGGAGGTTCTGCAAAACCCGAGAATATCGCTGGTTTCTTAGAGTGCGAAGACGTAGACGGAGCTTTGGTAGGGGGAGCATCTCTTAAAGCTGATGACTTTTCTTTAATGGTTGAGCGCTCTGTGTAATGCAGAGCGTTTCGCTTTTTGCTATAATTTCAAGACTAAAAAAGTCGCTAAGGAGAAAAATGGATGTTTTTAATACAGTGTTGACTGTTATTTGGGCTATTTCCGGCATTGCCGCAAGCCTGTTAATTTTGATGCATTCTGGAAAAGGAACGGGCGTTTCAGACATGATTGCGAGTTCAATGTATAACTCAAACGCAGGAAGTGGTGTTTGGGAGAAAAACTTAGATCGCTTAACCATTTTCTTTTCTATTGTGTTTATTGCAACCATAATCATTTTTATGATTTCTTTTCCAACTGGCAGCTAGGAGTATATGAGAGAACAAAAAGAAACAGCACACAGTGGAGGTAAGTTCTCCATTTCACGAAGAACCTTTTTGGGAGGCTCTGCCCTTTTAGGGGCTGGAGTTTCTCTTCTTGGAATGTCAGGTTGCCTTAGAAAAGAGGGGGACGCAGCAGAGACAATCAACTACTATATTGGAAACCCTGTCTCAATCGATCCATATAATGCACAAGAAAATAACGGGAACATGGTTGCTCGGCAGCTTTTTGACCCGCTTGTGCAGATGAACTTTAATACCAACGAGCTAGAAGGGGTAGCAGCAGATTCGTGGTATTCTAACGAAGATGGAACCATTTTTACGTTTCACATTAAAGAAGGAAACACGTTTCACAATGGAGAAGTTGTTGACGCGTGGGCTTTTAAACGTGGTTGGGACAGGCTTTGCAACCCTGCTACTGGAGGTTCGCCCAGCGTTGTTTCTTACTACTTAAAAAACGTAAAAGGATACGCCGAGATGAGCTCGGGGCTTAGCGATGAACTTTCTGGAGTAACGTGTCCCGATGATTACACGCTTCAGGTTGAGCTGGTGACTCCTTTTGTAGAGTTTCCTATGATTGCTACTATTATGTGCACAGCTCCCGTTCCCAAAGCGGCCTTAGAAGATTTCCAAGCTTTTTATCAAGCCCCTATAGGAAACGGGCCTTATAAGATGGATGGCAAATGGGAAGACGGGCAGTATATCTACCTTGAAAGGTATGATGAGTACAAAAACGGTCCTTTAGCCAAAATAAAGAATCTGCATTTTAATATCCAAAAAGATGTTGAGACGGCTTTTAGAGAGTTTGAAGCTGGAAATATTGACATTGTTGATATCCCTACAAATCAATCTAAAGATATGATTGAAAAGTATGGAACGGCAAAAGACGGATATACCATCGAGCCACACCATCAAGTGCTTCAAGGTGACCAGCCTTCCACCTATTACTTGACGCTTAACGTAGCAAACCCAGTACTTAAAGATGTGAATATTAGGCGTGCAATTTCTTTAGCTATTAACCGAGAAAACATATGCAAAATCATTATGGAGGACAGCAGAATTCCTGCCGACAATATTGTTCCTCCACACTGTGCGGGCTATGTTGAGGGCCAATGGCAGTATGCGCGCTATGACAGGGATGCAGCCCGAGACATTTTAGATACGTACTATCCCAAAGATGCAAACGGGAATAGAGGAATAAGCTTAGATCTTACTTACAACATTGATGGAAGTCATAAAGC
>CANBCO010000020.1 GCA_947367165.1 uncultured Coriobacteriaceae bacterium | reverse complement strand
GCCTTCTTTACCAGGTCTTGCCAGTTAGAGATGGAAGCTTGTGCCGCGTATGGGATGTGGTGAGCTGCCACAATTGAGGTAAGGTCCTTTTCAAAGTGACGCTTGCCTGGAACGGCATCTCCCACTTCACTCGTGGTGGTCCATGCGCTGTATGGCGTCGCGCCGGAACGCTGGATTCCGGTGTTCATGTAGGCACCGTTGTCGTAGCAGACGTATAAGAAGTCGTGTCCGCGCTCTAATGCACCGCTTAATGCCTGAAGACCAATGTCGTAAGTTCCACCGTCTCCGCCAAAAGCAACAAACTTAATTTTTTTATCCGCAGGGATTTTGCCTGCACGTTTAAGCCCGCGAAACGCAGCTTCTACACCAGAAATGGTAGCCGCAGAAGACTGGAAGGTGTTGTGGATAAACCCGCCAGCCCAGCTGGTATACGGAAACGTTGTAGTTGAAACCTCTAAGCATCCGGTTGCGCTCGAGCAAACCACAGGTGTTTTACCTGCGCCCATAAGGACTTGGCGCACTGCGATGGGCGCTCCGCACCCTCCGCACATGGAGTGTCCAGGAGTCAGATGCTGAGGTGTATGAGTTAGCTCTTTTAACGTAGCCATAAATCATCCTCGCTTTCTTTAAGAACGGTTGCCACGATAGGCAACTGCTGGAATCTCGTGTTTTGCAGCTTGAGCAGGAAGCTCTTTGAGGTCTTCATAGATGCCCTCAAGAAGTTCTACGGTAACATCTGCACCGCCCAAACCATAGATGTAGTTGCGGCATGGAACATCAACGCCTGCTTTGGTAAGAGCTGCGACTGTCTCTGCCCAAAGTGGGCCACCTTCGCCGCCAAAGCTCTCGGTGCGGTCTAAGATTGCAACCGCTTTGGCCCCTTTTAGTGCATTGACGAGTTGCTCGGCTGGGAAAGGTCTAAAGACACGTAGGCCAACAACACCCACTTTCTCGCCGCGCTCTCTTAAGATGCGGGCAACGTGGCGGGCGTTTCCAATGGAAGATCCAATGACAACGATGACGCGTTCGGCATCTTCCATGCCAAAGGTCTTTACCATCTCAAACGGACGTCCACTGATTTGCTCCCACTCATCTCCTACTTCTTGAAGCACTTTCATGGATGCATCCATGGCTTTGCGCTGGGCAAGTTTGTTCTCCATGTAGAAGTTACCAAGATTTGCAAACATGCCGTAGCTTACGGGATCATCGGTATCAAGAAGGCTACGCTCTGGTTTGTACTCGCCCACAAACTTGGCTACTACCTCGTCATCCATGAGTTCAGCGCGGTCAAGGGCATGCGAAGTGATAAAGCCATCAAGCGTGGTGGCTACAGGAAGCATAACGTCGGGATGCTCGGCAACGCGGAAAGAGATAAGCGTGTCGTCGTAGGCTTCTTGTGCGTTTTCGGCAAACAGCATAATCCAGCCCGAATCGCGGCACCCCATAATATCAGAGTGATCGCCGTGGATGTTAATGGGCGCGCTCAAGGCGCGGTTGGCGTTTGCCATAACGATAGGCAGACGCATTCCCGCAGCTACGTAGAGCTCTTCCCACATGTAAGCGAGGCCTTGCGAAGCGGTAGCCGTAATGGTGCGCGCTCCTGCAGCACTTGCTCCAATGGCAGCAGCCATCGCAGAGTGCTCTGACTCAACAGGGACAAACTCGGTGTGAATGCGGCCTTCTGCCACAAAGCGATCAAACTCCTCAACAATAATTGTTTGCGGAGTGATTGGGTAGACTGGCAAGACGTCTGGGTTGGCCTGGCGAAATGCCTCGGCCACCATCTGGTCTCCCGATGCTGCCATAACTTTAATGTTGTTCTCTGCCATTAGTGTTCACCTTCTTCCTCAGCGCGTGCGTCTTTTTCGCCCATCATGTGAATTGCATCAAACGGACAAACCTGCGCGCAGACTCCACAGCCTTTGCAGTGCTCATAGTCAATGCCCACCATGGTCTCGTCCTTTGCTTCACAGCAGTTGTCTGGGCAATATACCCAGCAAAAGAGGCAGTTTTTGCATTTTTCTTTATCCCAGACGGGACGCTTTACGCGCCAGTCACCAGTTTTGTGCTCAACGCCGGTTCCGCCTTCAAGCGTCATTGCGCCCAAAGGAATCTCGTCCCAGGTCCATTTTTCATATCCCGAAATATCCCAGCTCATTAGTGCACCTCCTCATACGCTCTGTCGATTGAGGCCAAATTGCCTGCAACAATTTTTTCCGAGAATTTCTCGGAGAAGCTTTTTTCAACATATTTCTTTAGCGAGTCAACGTTAATGACGTCAGTTACTTTTGCTAGTGCTCCAGCGATTGGCGTGTTTGGAATGTCGCGGCCAATCGTGTTCACAGCAATGTTTGACGCGTCAACCGTTTTGACGTCGATGGAGGCAGGGACGTTAATTGCCACCTCGCGCACTTCATCGGCATCCATACGGGTGTTTACCAAAAGCAGCCCGTCTTCTGTAATACCTTCGCACACATCTATATCTGGAAGCAGTGTGTCATCCAAGACAATCACGATAGAAGGGTGCAAAATGTTGTTGTGGATCTCGATTGGATCTGGCGAGATACGCGTGTAGGCCTTTAAGGGGGCTCCTTGGCGCTCTGCACCGTACTCGGGCATAGCTTGCATGTACATACCGTCGTCCATTGCGGTTTCTGCGACGAGACGAGAAGCCGTAACAGCACCTTGTCCAGCACGAGCATGCCAGCGAATTTCGGTCAATTTCTGCATTGACGCTCCTTTCTTGTATATTGCGTAGCGCGCCTTGTGGTAAGGCGCAAAAATGTGCCGCGTTCTAGTATGACGCTTTTTACGTTTTTTTGTGAGCAGAAATTACGTTTTTTTAATGTTTTCTTTGGCCGATGGCGCGGGCCGGCGACTTGGGATGAGGTGCGTTTCTCGGCGGGGCGAATACCTGCATTCACAAGCACGCGATTAGGCAAAGTAGGCTTTTGCAGCCGAGAAAAGCTCCATATTATACTTGCCTTCCACGTTTTGATACAAGTACGTTCCCACGCGCTCACTATGACCCATCTTGCCAAAGACACGCCCATCCGGCGAGGTAATCCCTTCAACCGCCCAGAGCGACCCGTTGGGATTCCACTCGCTTGCATATGTTGGCTTTCCCTCTAGGTCAACGTACTGCGTTGCAATTTGACCTGCCTCGGCAAGTCGTGAAAGCTCTTTTTGAGAAGCCACAAAACGGCCTTCGCCATGTGAAATTGGCACCGAAAAGACCTCTCCTACCTTGGTGTTTAAAAGCCACGGCGAAAGCGTTGACGCCACTCGGATTCGCACAATTTTAGACTGGTGGCGTCCAATCGTGTTGTAGGTAAGCGTAGGAGCTGTAGCAGAGGGCTCCACGATGTGGCCATACGGCACTAAGCCAAGCTTAATGAGGGCCTGAAAACCGTTACAGATACCAAGTGCAAGGCCGTATCGGGTGTGCAAAAGTGCCTCAACAGCATCTACTATCTGTGGGTTTCTAAAAAACGACACGATAAACTTAGCAGATCCGTTGGGCTCATCTCCTCCCGAAAAACCACCTGGAAGAAAGAGCACTTGCGAGCGGCTCAACGCGCGCTCCACGTGGTTGACGGATTCTTGAAGGGCCTCCGGACTTACATTCTTGACAACACAAATCTCTGGCTCAAGTCCCGCTTCTAGGCAGACGCGCGCAGAATCGTACTCGCAGTTTGTTCCGGGAAAGACCGGGATGAGCACGTGCGGTTTGGCTAGGTGTAATGATGGTGCAGCGAGTTTTTTGGCGCGTTTCTCGGCATGCGCAGAAGGTGTGGCAAACACAGTAGCGCTGCCAGTAAAAGAAAGCTGCGGCACCTCCGCTCGCTTGCCGGCCTCATCAGGTTGTGTGGGATATACGTCTTCTAAAACCCGAGCGTTACTTTTGTATAGCTCCTCTAGACTGTAGCTCTGAGACCCAAACACAATGTGGGGCTCATCGGTCGTGTAACCAATGAAATCTGCGAAGTGTTCGTCAATCTCTTCTGCTGTCTCAATAAGAATTGCACCCGGACACATCGCGCGTGAGCCAAGGTCGCAAACCTCGGTAAAACCAATGTTGTTTCCAAGCGCACTGTTAAACAGCGTAGTTCCCATATGAGCTTCAACCACAGAAGCAGACGCAATCTTTTTTACCTGCGCAAGGTTGTGGACAAAATCCCAGAGCTCCTTTTGGTCATCTGCAGAGCAAGCAATCAGCCGATACACCTTATTACCTGCAGCTTTAAACTCATTAGTAATAAGCTCATCAGCAGAAAAAGGCGCCACGGCAAACGCAAGCACCGTAGGAGGCACGTCCAGATCCATAAAGGTGCCGCTCATCGAATCTTTGCCTCCAATAGCTGCGACACCATAGTCAAGCTGTGCACTAAATGCCCCCAACAAAGCCGAAAAAGGCACCCCCCAACGGTTCTTATCGCCTGTCATTTTGCAAAAGTATTCCTGGAGCGTAAGATAGGCTTTCTTGTAATCAGCACCGCCAGCAACCAGCTTTGAAAGTGCCATGGTCACTGAGGCATACGCTCCAGCATAAGGGTCACATTCTAGCATTGAAAGGTCGCATCCAAAACTCATAAGCGAGGCAGTTTTGGTGGTGTGTCCAGGTAAGACGGGAAGCAGTGCCGCCATTGTCTGCGCCGCCGTGCGCTGCGTTTTACCACCAAACGGCATCGTAAGGCTTCCAGCTCCTACGGTAGAATCAAAACGTTCAACCAGCCCTTTTTGGCTTCCTGCGTCAAGGTCGCTCACTACATCACCAAGCGTTCGGTCGCTTGCATAAGAAGGCGACTCTGCTTTCAAAACGTGTATTGCCGCCTCGCGCGAAGCGCCGTTAGAGTTTAAAAACGCACGCGACAAGTCTGCCACACACTGCCCTTGCCACTGCATCTTCATGCGCGGCTCGCGGCTCACCGTAGCCACCGGATATGCTTCCAAATTTTCATTGGCTGCGAGCTCGCAAAAGTCAGAAACATCGCCTTTATCTAAGACCACCGCCATCCGCTCTTGCGACTCAGAAATGGCTAGCTCCGTGCCATCCATTCCCTCATATTTTTTTCTTACCGCGTCCAAATCAATCTCAAGCCCGTCTGCAAGTTCACCAATAGCCACGCTCACACCGCCTGCCCCAAAATCGTTGCAACGTTTAATGAGGCGGGTTACTCGGGAATCTCTAAAGAGGCGTTGAATCTTGCGTTCCTCAGGAGCGTTTCCTTTTTGCACCTCACTTGCCATCGTGGTAAGCGAGGTCTCGTTGTGGCTTTTGCTCGAGCCTGTTGCGCCTCCAATGCCGTCGCGCCCCGTTCTGCCCCCAAGAAGAACTACCACATCCCCCGCTTTAGGCTCTTCTCGCAAGACCTGTTTTGCCGGAACTGCAGCCACCACAGCACCGCATTCCAGGTGCTTTGCGGCATATCCTGGGTGATATAGTTCGCTCACAAGCCCGGTGGCAAGGCCAATTTGATTACCATAGCTGGAATATCCGTTAGCAGCACCCACGGCAATTTGCTTTTGTGGAAGTTTATGTGCCATAGTCTCATCAAAGGGCGTTCTGGGATCAGCGCATCCCGTGACACGCATAGCCTGGTGCACGTAGGCACGGCCGCTCAACGGGTCGCGAATGCAGCCTCCAATACAGGTTGCCGCACCACCAAACGGCTCAATCTCTGTAGGGTGGTTATGGGTCTCATTTTTAAACATGAGCAGCCAATCTTCTTGGTTGCCATCTACTGTGGCATCTACATGAATTGAACAGGCGTTAATCTCCTCACTTATGTCAAGTTCTGGCAGCTCACCGCGTTTTTTTAACACCTTTGCGCCTAAGGTTGCAATGTCCATTAACGTAATTGGGCGCTCATCTGCGTGAGCTCCATAGACTTCTTTTCGCGCTTGTAAGTAGCGATTGTATCCTTCTTGAACTTGAGGATGCTCTATGGAAACGTGCGTGAGGTGTGTGCCAAATGTGGTATGCCTACAATGGTCTGACCAGTAGGTGTCAATAACTCTAATCTCTGTTACCGTGGGGTCGCGCTTTTCCTCGTCTCTAAAGTAGGCTTGTAAGAATTGCAAGTCTGCCAGATCCATTGCAAGACCAAACTCTTCTAAAAAAGTTGCAAGCTCATCTTGAGTTTTTTCGCAAAATCCTACAACTGTCTCAACCGGCTTTGGAAGCTCTAGAGCAACCTCTCAGCTTACCGGCTTTTTTGAAGACGAAATGCGATTTTCAACAGGATTTACCAGATAGCGTCCAATCTTTTTTTTATCGTCATCGCTCAGCGTGCCTTTAAAAAGATAGACGCGAGCCGTATTCACGCGTGGTCGCGCACCTCCGGTAAGCATCTGAATACACTGTGCACATGAGTCGGCCGTCTGGTCAAACTGTCCAG
>CANBCO010000019.1 GCA_947367165.1 uncultured Coriobacteriaceae bacterium | reverse complement strand
CCAGAATAATCAACACGTTTACCTAACAAGTTTTGACGAAAACGTCCTTGTTTTCCTTTTAGTGCCTCAGCAAATGATTTGAGCGGACGTCCAGAACGACCAGTCACTGGTTTACCACGGCGTCCGTTATCAAAAAGCGCGTCTACTGCCTCTTGCAACATGCGCTTTTCGTTGTTCACAATAATCGCCGGAGCTTCAAGGTCTAAAAGACGCTTTAAACGGTTATTTCTGTTAATAACACGTCGATAGAGCTCATTTAAGTCACTTGCTGCAAAACGTCCCCCGTCAAGCTGCACAAGTGCACGCAAATCAGGCGGAATAACAGGAATAACGTCTAAAATCATGTTGGTAGGTTCAGAATCGCCCTCTAAAAAGGCATCGATAATCTCAAGACGCTTTACGGCATTTTCGCGTTTTGCTTTTTGCCCATCATCTGTAGCAATAATCTCTCGAAGCATCTTTGACTCAGCCTCAAGATCCACGTTTTCAATCAAGTCGCGAACAGCAGAAGCACCCATGCCACCGGTAAAGTAGAGCGAATAATACCGTTTTAACATACGGAAAAGTGCCTCTTCAGCAATGAGGTCACCAGGCTTAAGTTGCATAAACTTTTTATACGCATCTTGGCGCAACTGTTTTTCTTCGGCGTATTCTTCTTTGAGCTCTTCAATCTCTTCTAAGATTTCTTCTTGTGTGAGCGGCTCAATCTCTTCATTCTCCTCGTTTTGCGCCTTTACGCTTTCAATCTGGTCAAGAAGCTCTGCATCAAGCTGCTCCATGTCAGCTTCCAGCTCCTCGCGAAGATCTTTTGCATCTTCTTCACGCGCATCGGTATCTACCGAGGTAATGATGTAGTTAGAAAAATAAAGCACCTTCTCTAAGTCTTTTGTTTTGATATCAAGCAACCGCGAGAGAGGAAACGAAGTCGGGCTCTTAAAAAACCAAATATGAGAAACGGGAGCCGCCAGCTCAATATGACCCATGCGACCACGTCTCACATTTGACTTAGTTACCTCAACGCCGCAGCGTTCGCACACAATTCCTTTAAAACGAATGCCGCGATACTTTCCGCACGCACACTCAAAATCTTTGGTCGGCCCAAATATTTTCTCGCAAAAGAGCCCGTCTTTCTCGGGTCGTAACGTACGATAATTGATGGTCTCTGGTTTTTTCACCTCACCGTGTGACCACGATCTAATCTGGTCGGCCGATGCAAGCGAAAGCTTTATGGCATCAAAATCTGTGGATTCAAAATCTGCCACGATCTATCCTCTCCTCTTAGTTATTCGTTATCGTCTGAATCGTCGCCAATGAGGTCGACGGCGTCTTTGGAAGCCTCGGCTTCCTCTTCAATCTTTTTCTCAACGTCAAGCAAGTCTTCGATGATGTCTTCTGCTTTTTGAGTTTTTCCATCAAACGCTTCCGAGAAAAGATCAACAACGTCCTCGGCACTTTGTTGTGCAACCTCAAGCGGCTCCACAACTTTTGGCATCTTTAAGCGCAACGGCTCAATGTTAAGTGCAAGCGAGCGAATCTCTTTGATAAGCACGTGAAATGCCTCTGGAATGCCAGCCTCAGGAAGCGACTCTCCCTTGATGATGGACTCATAAGCCTTAACACGCCCTTGCGAGTCGTCTGACTTAACCGTGAGAAGCTCTTGAAGCACGTTAGCAGCTCCGTACGCATAGAGTGCCCACACTTCCATCTCACCAAAACGCTGACCACCAAATTGCGCTTTGCCTCCAAGAGGTTGCTGCGTAATAAGACTGTAAGGACCAGTTGAGCGAGCGTGAATTTTATCGTCAACCATGTGGCCAAGTTTTAAGATGTAGCTGGTTCCCACCGTAACTGGCTCGCGGAATGCCTCACCTGTGCGACCATCATAAAGCGTGGTCTTTCCCATGCTGTTAAGCTGTGGAACAAAAACATCCATCATCTTGTCGCCATAAAGCTCGCGCGCTTTATTCATAAGGTTTGTATTAGTGCGCTTTAAGCACTCTTCAACTTCGCTCGCGGTAGCGCCGTCAAAAACAGGAGTTGACACAGGCATTGGTCCCGGGACATATGTGGTGCTTTTCTCGGATGCAATATCCCACCCTTGCTTTGCACACCAGCCAAGGTGACACTCCATAAGCTGGCCAACATTCATACGGGAAGGAACGCCCAGCGGGTTCAAAAGAACATCGATGGGGGTACCGTCAGACATGTAGGGCATGTCTTCAACAGGCAACACTTTGCAGATAACGCCTTTGTTTCCGTGACGTCCGCTGATTTTGTCGCCCTCTTGAATCTTTCTTCTTTGGGCAACGTAGACGCGCACCATCTCTTTTACGTCTGGTCCTAAGTCCTCATGGCCGTCTTCGCCTCTATCGCCAGCAATAAAGCGTTTCACATCTACTACCTGGCCATATGCGCCGTGGGGCATACGTAGCGAAGTGTCACGAACGTCGTTTGCTTTGGTGGAGAAGATGGCCTGAAGCAGGCGCTCTTCTGAAGTAGGGGCGTTTTCACCTTTTGGCGTCACTTTTCCTACGAGAATATCTCCCGGTCCTACCTCGGCACCAATGCGAATGATACCCTCTTCATCAAGGTTTGCAAGGGCTGCTTCTGAGAGGTTTGGAATTTCTCGGGTTATTTCTTCTTGGCCAGTCTTTCCCATATCGCGTGCGTCAATTTCATGGCGCGAAATAGAGATGGACGTAAGCAGGTCCTCTTGAACCACGCGCTCAGAAACAACGATGCCATCCTCGTAGTTATACCCTTCCCATGGCATGTAAGCCACGGTCAAGTTTGCGCCAAGAGCAAGCTCTGTCTTGCACACGCTGGTAGAATCTGCGAGTGGCTCGCCTTCTTTTACTTTTTGGCCAACTTGCACAATGGGGTGATAATTAATGCAGGTGCCCTGGTTAGAGCGGGCATATTTTTCGAGTTTGTATTCGTCGGTGCCCTTCTCGGTCTTCACCGCAATATGTGCTGCATCAACAGACTCCACCGTTCCGTCATGCTTTGCAAGCGGAACCTCTCCAGAATCAAGAGCAGCTCTAAACTCAAGGCCGGTTCCTACATACGGTGCTTCTGGCTTGATGAGCGGCACGGCCTGACGCTGCATGTTTGCGCCCATGAGGGTACGCTTAGCGTCGTCGTGCTCTAGGAAGGGAATGAGCGAGCCAGCAGCACTCAAAAGCTGGCGCGGAGAAACGTCGACGTAGTCAACTTCTGTCACACTTACCTCATCGGGGGCACCAAATGTGCCGTCAAAGTCTGTGGTACGCGCAATGATGCGCTCAGCCGGAACCATCTTTCCTGTTTTGGGGTCTACCTCAACAAAGTGGCCGGTTTTCTCGTCCACAGGCTGGTCTGCAGGGGCAATGACGTGCTTTTCTTCCTCATCAGCGGTCATCCAGTCGATCTTATCGGTCACCTTGCCGTTTTCGACTTTGCGATACGGCGCCTCGATAAAGCCGTAGTCGTTTACGCGAGCATACAAGGCAAGAGAACCAATGAGCCCAATGTTTGGTCCTTCGGGCGTCTCGATAGGACACATTCTTGCGTAATGGGAGTTGTGAACGTCGCGAACGGCTGTAGGCACGTTGGTACGTCTGCTATTTCCAGATTTATGACCAGCGAGACCGCCAGGTCCTAAGGCCGATAAACGCCGCTTATGCGTAAGGCCAGAGAGCGGGTTTGCCTGATCCATGAATTGTGAAAGCTGCGAAGAGCCAAAAAACTCTTTGAGAGCCATATCAATAGGGGTGGCGTTGATGAGCTTTTGCGGCACGAGGTCTTCTGGGCTTGTGCCCGCCATACGCTCGCGCACTACGCGCTCCATGCGGCTCACACCAATGCGAAGCTGGTTTTTTACAAGCTCACCAACGGTGCGAACGCGACGGTTTCCAAAGTGATCAATGTCGTCGTAGCTCTTTGTCTTATCGCCTGCTGCGAGGGCAAGAAGGTACTGAAGTGCTGCTACGATATCATTTTTAGTAAGCGTATAGACGTCATCTTTTTCTTCAAGTCCCAGCTTTTTATTAATCTTGTAGCGACCAACGCGCGCTAGATCATAGCGACCAGCATTAAAAAAGAGGCCATCAATAAGCGTACGTGCGGCTTCTACCGAGGGAGGCTCGCCAGGACGCTGGCGTTTATAGAGCTCAAGGAGCGCCTCTTCCTGGGTATCTGCACTGTCGGATGCCAGCGTGTTGAGAACCACATCAGAATCACCCAGCAGCTTTTGGATTTTGTCGTTATTCTCGGCTATACCGAGTGCTTTTAGCAAAAGCGTTGCATTTTGACGACGTTTTCTGTCAATTGAAACCACGAGTTTTCCGTGCTTGTCAATTTCAAACTCAAGCCACGCACCACGAGATGGGATAAATTGCGCCTTGTAAACTTCCACGCCGGAATCCTGCTCATGGGAGAAGTAGACACCGGGCGAGCGGACGAGCTGTGATACTACAACGCGCTCGGTTCCGTTTACGATAAACGTGCCGCGGCTGGTCATAAGGGGAAGGTTCCCCATAAAGAGCTGCTGCTCGGTGATTTCGCCGGTCTCTTTATTGACAAGCCGCACCAGCACAAAAAGCGGGGCTTCGTAGGTTTTATCCTTAGCACGGCACTCTTCTATGCTGGGAGCGATTTCGGTCTCGAGCTGGAACTCTTCAAAGGTGAGCTCCATGTTTTTTGCGTTGTTTACGATTGGCTCAAAAGATTTAAAGACTTCCTTGATGCCTTCATCCAAAAAGCGTTGGAAAGATCGCTTTTGAACTTCAATTAAGTTTGGAAGATCCATCGAGGGAGTTATTCTCCCAAAGTTAACGCGATTTACCAAGTTATTCTTTAAAGTCTTTGAGTCCTTCTTCTGAACTTTTTTTTGCGTTGCTGCCACGCATTTCCTCCTTAAATAAGGTATTTTCGCGAAATATAGCAACATAACAGAATAGCCTAGCGGGCCTAACAATGCAAGAACTTTTTTGAAATGTGGCGATTTTGTGAAGACGGCGCGCGTTGCCCTACACGTTCTTGCCTAAACAGGCGAGTCTGCTTCTGGAAGATTTACCCAAAGGAAGGACGGAAAGGGTGCCATGCTCAGACAGTCCTCACCCGAGGTTTGCACGGGCTGCGAAACTGCGCGTAGCTACCCTTTCCGTCCTTCTTAAACTACTAGTCTGCTTACTAGACCCACTGGCCGGAGGCGTTCAACCAATAAGATCCTACCCAGCAGTTGGTGAGCATCTGACAGTTTTGGTCAAAGTAGTACCAAGCACCATCCCATGCCCATTCGTTGCATGCTACGCGTCCTGTATAGTCATCACAGTAATACCATGCAACGTAGTAGGTATCCCAGACCCAACCTTGACACATCTTGCCGCCCCACCAAAAACCATACCAGGCGTTATCTATCCACTGCCAGAGATTTTCGATCATAGGACCTGTTGAGCATACCCAGTACCAGCCTTGCCACTCATCATCCCATATCCAGCGAGAGGTTGCCATGTAGGTGTCAGCATCAAAGTAGTACCAGTGCTCTCCGTATTGGTCGATGATGTAGTGCCAACCGTCGTTTAGATACTCTCCGTTAAGAACATATTGCCAACCTGCATCAGACTGTACCCAGCCATCTTCTGTGCCAGGGGCAGGCTCTGGGGGCGCAGGAGGTTCGGGCTGAGGTCCGTCTACCCAGCAATAGAGCGTTTCTCCTGGATGCGTTGCTTGATACGCCCTAAACTCATCATAGGAATGCAACGTATCTTGCAACACATAATTTTGATACGCATTCCAGCCAGCCGGATGATTGTAATCAAACCCAGAACCAGAAAGCGTAGTTGCGTCCCATGGCCGTAAGTCGCAGGTATTAAGAAAGGTAACCCAGCGCAATTTGGGCAATGGACCAAGAGGCATACCAGTATCGAAGTCAAACATTGAAAACATACCTGTGTCGCCAGCAGCCCCTTGGGCTCCGGAGGCAAACATAGACATGTTTCCTAAGTTCACTTCTTCAAGATTGGAACAGTTTGCAAACATCATTCCAGCGTATATTATTTTAGCAAAGTTTACGTTTGCTAAATCTGCTTTTTTCAAATTAGAACAAAACGCACACAGCTGAAAAGCTTGTATAATTGAAGCTTTTTTAAAGTTTTCCGGAAAAACAAGTTCTGTAAGACCCGTGCAATCCGAGAACATTTGGCTTATATTGATTAATTTGCTCGTATCAAAGTAATGTAAAAAGGAAGCCGTTGTTAGCTTTGGACATTCCGCAAACATACCATTCATGACTTGTACGCTTTTTGTAGAAAACGTCTCTGGAATCGAATCGTCTGTAAGCTGCGTGCAACCTGAAAACATATTATACATGGACTCAACCTTTTCTGTGTTAAAGCCCTTAAGAAAGTCAAAATTTTCAAGCTTTTTGCAGTTGCGAAACATGGAGCTTATATTTTGGACGATGTCTGTTGTAAAC
>CANBCO010000018.1 GCA_947367165.1 uncultured Coriobacteriaceae bacterium | reverse complement strand
GACCATACGCTCTGCAGCGTCTGTGTTTACTTGAAAAAAGCTTGGGGCAGAAACGGAATAAGAAAAATCTCCCAAAACCTCTGTCCAAGAGCCCTTTCCACTGAGTCGCTCCACGTTTGCGACATGCCTGGCTTTGGCAGCTCCTTTTGTTTGTACACGTACAAGGCTTGTGATGGCAGGTTCATTAAGCACGCGGGCCGCCATAGCTCTTTCAAAAGAGCCGGTCTCGGTCCAGAGGGCTACTTCTACCTCTCCGGTGTGTTTTGAAGAGCGAATGCTTACCCTATAAACATGTGAGGAGGCAATATGCTCTAGGTAATTAAGAGCGCCTTCTAGCTTTTGTATAAGAGGGGAAGGGCCTTGAAACGCAAGGCATTCTGCAATAGGGATAAACGCTTTTCCATGAAAGCCTAGCTTATAGGCGTTGTCATGCTTTTCTCGGCTGAGCTCAATTTTGTTTCTATAAGAAAGGCAGGCAGGGGAAGGTTGTATGTCGCTACAGTTTACTTCAATTTGGGCAATATGCAAAAAAGCATCTTCTACCTGCTGCTTTTTAAAGGCAAGCTGATGGGCATAGGGCAACTCTCCTAACAAGCATCCGTTACAAACATCTTTATACGGGCACGCAAAAGGGATGCGCTCTGAACTTGTTGTAATAAAGCGCTCAACTTCAGCTTTTCCCCAGCGCGTGTGGTTTGTGCAGACGTGAGCCTCTACAATATCTCCCGGAAGCCCGCGCTCTACAAACCAGACTTTTCCGTCATCGTCTTTTGCAATCCCAGCTCCTTCAGAGGAAAGTGCAGTAATAGTTAGCTTCACTAATACACCATTCCCATGGCACCTAGCACTTCTTGAAGCGTCTCTTGAGCCACGGCGCGCGCTCGCTCGTTTCCTGCCAACAAAACTTCTTTTGCGAGATTTTTTTGGCTTGCAAGCTCTTCTCTTCTAGCGCGCATAGGGGCAAGGTAGGTGTTAACACACTCGGTAACGTAAGCTTTAAGCGCGCCAGCCCCTGCGTCTCCAATTTCTTCTGCAATTTCAACTTCACTTCTTCCACTGCAAATAGCAGCCGTTGTAAGAAGGCCGCTTACGCCAGGGCGGGCCTCAGGATCATAGGTAATAGTGCGCTCAGAATCGGTTTGGGACTTTTTTATCAGCTTTGCTGTCTCTTCAGGCGTCATTGAGAGCGAAATAGCGTTGTTATAGCTTTTGCTCATCTTGCGACCATCAAGACCAGGCAAAAGCGGCACGTGAGATAAAATTCCTACAGGTTCTGGAAACACACGACCAAAACGCTCGTTAAACCGCTTTGCAATAGTGCGTGTAATTTCAATATGGGGAAGCTGGTCTTTTCCTACAGGCACAATGTTACTTTTGCAAAACAAAATGTCACAGGCCTGATGAACTGGATAGGTAAGTAACAGTCCAGTTAGCGTATGACCAGAGGCTTCACGCTCAGCCTTTACCGTAGGGTTTCTTTCAAGCTCAGACTCAGAGACCAAGCTTAAAAAAGGTAGCATAAGCTCATTTAATGCAGGCACCTGAGAGTGACAAAAGATAGTGGTTTTCTCGGGATCGAGGCCAGCTGCCAAATAATCAAGAACCAGCCCTTCTACATTGGTATCTATGTTTTCTGTACTGTCGCGATCGGTAATCACTTGAAAATCAGCCACAAGAACCCACGTATCCACGCCCATGTTTTGAAACTCCACGCGACCTTGAAGCGTTCCAAAATAGTGTCCTAAGTGAAGGCGTCCAGTTGGCCGATCTCCCGTAAGCATCCTAAACGATGCCGGATTCTTTTCAATGGCTGCTTTTGTTTCTTGGCTGCGTTTCTCGGCTACTTCGTAGCTTGTTAGCGACATCTGCTTCCTTTCGTCAATGCTTTCGATATTATAGTAGAAATGGGGTCGCAGAGCCAAACTTGATTGGCGCAATTTGAGTTTTGCGCCCTGTACCTAATGCTCTTCCGAGAAAACCCAGCATATTCCATATATTGTATATTTTTTAAAAAATCGTCCCACTTTGCCACAATATGTTGTATACTATTTCTTTGAAGAAGGTACATATCTTCTAACACTAGATAACTACGACCGCATATATGCAGGTAGGAGATGGCCATGAGAATTATAAAACGCAATGGCTCGGAAGTAACGTTTGACGTTCAAAAAATTATCGTTGCCATTCAAAAGGCAAACGTTACTGTCGACCCAAAACGGCGGCTTTCCCAAGCCCAAATTGATGATTGCGCAACTGCTGTTGAAGCAGAATGCGAAGTCTGCGGACATACCCCAACCGTTGAAGAAGTGCAGGATATGGTTGAAGTCCAAATTATGGCAAAAGGCGCGTTTACGGTTGCAAAAAACTACATCACCTACCGCTATGTGCAATCTTTAAAGCGCCAAACCAACACAACAGATAACCGCATTCTCTCACTAATTGAGTGCAATAATGAAGACGTTAAGCAAGAAAACTCAAATAAAAACCCCACTGTGAACTCTGTTCAGCGCGACTACATGGCCGGCGAGGTTTCAAAGGACCTTGCGATGCGCCTGTTCTTGCCACAAGACGTCGTAGAAGCCCACGAAGAAGGCATTATTCACTTTCACGATGCCGACTACTTTGCCCAACACATGCACAACTGTGATCTTGTCAACCTAGATGACATGCTACAAAATGGCACGGTTATCTCGGGAACGCTTATTGAAAAGCCGCACAGCTTTTCTACAGCGTGTAATATCGCGACCCAAATTATTGCCCAAGTTGCAAGTTCACAATATGGCGGACAATCCATTTCACTCACGCATCTTGCACCTTTTGTAGACGTGAGCAGAAAGCGCATTCATAAAGAACTCAAGCGCGAGCTTGAAAAAATTCACGTTGATATCTCAGCAGAACAGCTCGCCTCCCTTGTAGAAGAGCGCGTGCGTGACGAAATTAAGCGTGGCGTACAAACCATCCAATACCAGGTAGTTACCTTAATGACCACAAACGGTCAAGCGCCGTTTGTAACGGTCTTTATGTACCTTAACGAGGCACAAAGCGAGCAAGAGAAAAAAGACCTCGCCCTCATCATTGAAGAGACGCTTAAGCAGCGCTTTGAAGGCGTCAAAAACGAGGCTGGTGTTTGGGTAACGCCAGCGTTTCCAAAGCTTATCTACGTCCTTGAGCCAGACAACCTTACCCCGGACGCGCCCTACTACTATCTCACCCAACTTGCCGCTAAATGCACAGCTCGCCGCATGGTTCCAGATTATATTTCCGAGAAAAAAATGCGCGAATACAAGCTGTCAAAAGGTGAGACTGAAGGCAACGGCGATTGCTACACGTGCATGGGCTGTAGGAGCTTTTTGACCCCAGACAGAAGCGGCAACGGCTACGACAACGTACAACGCGCCAAGAACTATAAGCCAGGAAAGCCAGTATATTACGGGCGCTTTAACCAAGGCGTGGTAACGATAAACCTCCCCGATGTGGCACTTTCTTCGGGAGGGGACATGAAGGCGTTTTGGGAACTTTTTGACGAGCGTCTCGACCTCTGTTACCGAGCCCTTATGTGTAGGCACAACCGCTTAAAAGGAACCATCTCTGATGCTGCGCCTATTTTGTGGCAGTATGGTGCCCTTGCACGCCTTGACAAAGGTGAAGTCATAGACTCCCTGCTCTACGGTGGCTACTCCACTATCAGCCTTGGCTATGCGGGCCTTTATGAGTGCGTGCGTTATATGACCGGTGCCTCTCACACCGACGAAGTCGCAACCCCGTTTGCCCTTTCTATAATGCAGCACATGAACGACAAATGCACCGAGTGGAAAGAGGCTACAAACATCGACTTTTCGCTTTATGGAACGCCGCTTGAGTCAACCACGTACAAGTTTGCAAAGTCGCTCCAGCGCCGCTTTGGCATTATAGAAGGCGTAACCGATAAAGGCTACATCACTAACTCCTATCACGTTCACGTGTCCGAGAAAATCGACGCCTTCACCAAGCTCAAGTTTGAAAGTGAGTTCCAACGTCTTTCGCCAGGCGGAGCCATCTCCTACGTTGAGGTTCCCAACATGCAAGGCAATCTTGATGCCGTGATGAGTGTGCTTCAGTTTATCTACGACAACATCATGTATGCCGAGCTTAACACCAAAAGCGACTACTGCCAGGAGTGCGGCTTTGACGGCGAGATTAGAATTGTAGAAGACGACCACAAGCTCGTCTGGGAATGCCCCAAGTGCGGAAATCGCGACCAGTCCAAGCTTAATGTCGCCAGAAGAACCTGCGGATACATTGGCACGCAATTTTGGAACCAAGGCCGGACCGAAGAAATTCGCGATCGCGTGCTTCATCTTTAATACATGCATTTCTCGGCGATTAAATATTGCGACATCGCAAATGGTCTCGGGGTGCGCACGTCACTGTTTGTAAGCGGGTGCACCCTGCATTGCAAAGACTGTTTTAACCAAGAAGCGCAAGACTTTACTGCAGGAAATCCCTTTGATGAGGAGGTAGAAAAAACCATTCTTTCCTCATTAGAACCCAGCTATATTGCAGGTTTATCGGTACTTGGGGGAGAGCCCATGGAACCAAAGAACCAATCTGCATTAGCCCCATTCTTACAAAAGGTTAAAACTACGTTTCCGAGAAAACCCACCTGGCTCTACTCGGGATACCTGTTTGAAGACTTACTGGCAAATACGGGGCCAAAACATACGAGCGACACTTTGTCTCTTCTTAAAGCAGTAGATGTACTGGTTGATGGTCCTTTTGTAGCTTCTCTAAAAGATATTTCTCTTCGTTTTAGGGGCTCTTCAAACCAACGCATCATTGATGTGCCAAAGTCGCTTTCTCAAGGGCGCGTTGTTCTATTTGACTTTGAATAAAGTTTTTTCTTGATATATTGTTTATGTTGCGCAGTCATGTGCAGGATTTTGAGTACGTGTATAAAGAAAGTAAAGGGGTATACTACGTATAAAAAAATAAACTGACAATTTTACCGCGTCTCTCTGTTAGCAGTTCTCGCTACTAGCTTGCTCTTTCTTTCAACGTTCTGCGTTTCACACACGTATGCAGATACTCACATTCCCTACACTTTTTGCCGTTCTGAATTGGGCACGCATCCTATTCTTTTTCGTCCGAATTGGGTATGGTATCCCTATCTGTTTTTTTGGTTGAGTTTCACGGTTAAGAAACCTACCTTTAACGCGCTAGGGGTAGGAAATGAAGGGCATCCAGCCCCGTTCATCCGAGAAAACCTACCAAAAAAAGATTAGTGGTAGGAAAGGACATGCACTCAGGCATTCTCAGCCGAGAAAACCTACCTTTAGCGCTCTAGTGGTAGGAAAGTACGTGCGGCCAGTCCTCTTCAGCCGAGAAAACCTACCATTAGCGCTCTAGTGGTAGGAAAGTACGTGCGGCCGCCTTCTCTCAGCCGAGAAAACCTACCAAAAAAAGATTAGTGGTAGGAAAGGACGTGCGCTCAGGCATTCTCAATCGAGAAAACCTACCACTAAAAGATTGGTGGTAGGAAAAGACATGCGCTCAGGCATTCTCAATCGAGAAAACCTACCAATAAAAGATTAGTGGTAGGAATGGAAGGGTGCTCGGGCATGTTTAGCCGAGAAAACCTACCTTTACTAGGGAGTTTAGAATTAAGAAAACCCCAAAAAGTTGAACCAGTTCAACTTTTTGGGGTCATTTTTAATACCCAACCAGGAATTTTATACAGTTTTCAGACACACTTTTTGTCCGACCTCCTGCTTTATGAAGCTGCCAATTACACTTTTTCAGCGTCTCCAGCTTGGGCAGCTTTAAGTTTCCATAGCGGCGGCTCGCCAATAATATGAGGCACAATAAGCGTACAAAAAATGCATAACCACACTAATGATACACAAAAACCGCCAATAACATCCGTTGTAAAATGTACGCCCAAATATACGCGTGACGCCCCAGTCGCAACTATAAATAACGAAACCATTACGGCCCAAAAACGACGATATTTATTCTCAACAGCATAGTTCCATACAAGCCATACAATAAAACCAAAGAAGGCCATAACTAGCATAGAGTGCCCTGAGGGAAATGAATAGTTGGTCTCGGGAACTACATTCATCCCAGCAAATGATGAAACGTTGAATGGACGCGGACGAGCAAAGAATGATTTTAAGAGCATATTTAGAATTTCACACACTGCAAAATCAATCAAAAAAGCCCAGAACAATCGCCTAATATTTGCAAAAGAACAGATTACAACAGCGAGCGCAAGGAGCTCAGGATAGTAAATAAGACTAGCTAATGGTATCGCCCATTTTTGCGTGATAAAAGGAATTCGAATTGAAGTAAACCACCACTCAATAGGCCAATCAAAGTTATAGATAGGCCCAACTCCATCGACAACATTTGCAGTTTTTACACCAATACAAATGAGTAAGAAAATCAGCAATGCGCTGACTCCAACAATAGTTGGGATTCTGTAACGTTGGTTAAAGTTAATTTTGTTCATGTTTGTCCTTTCTCTTGATTCTTTCTCCTTTTGCCTCAACATTTATCATACTTCTCTTGTTTTAGTGAACAAACGAAATACGTTCATTTGTACAT
>CANBCO010000017.1 GCA_947367165.1 uncultured Coriobacteriaceae bacterium | reverse complement strand
TACATAATTGCGATAGCGCCCAGGCCTCCTCCGCCAACAAAACCTGCCATCGCCGAGTAACCCAAGATGGTGGCGAGCGCAATACAGGCGCCTACCAAAAGGGATGGGGCTGCCTCGGGTACCAGCACTTTGGTCACAATCTGCGTTGGGGTTGAACCCATCGAGCGCGCTGCTTCAATTACGCCGGGGTTCACTTCTTTAAGTGAGCTTTCTACCAAGCGCGCCACGTACGGCGCTGATCCCCCTACAAGCGGGACTATAGTTGCGGTAGAACCCAGCGACGTGCCAACAATGGCACGCGTCACCGGCAAAAGGGCTACCAGCAAGATGAGGAAGGGCACGCTTCTTAGTACGTTCACAATGAAAGCTAACACGAGGTGGAGGGCGCGTTTCTCGGCAATGCCGCCTTTGCTTGTCACAAACAACAGCACCCCCAAAGGAACGCCAATCACATAGGCAATCGCGGTTGAAACGAGGGTCATGTAGAGCGTTTGCAGGGTGCCAAGCGCAATGAGTATGGCCATGTTGGTAGAAATCATGTGAGGCGCGCCTCCTTGTTCTTAAAGAGGTCAGGACGCCGTTGGTACAGCGAGCGCGCGAGGGCGTAGGCTGGCTCGATGAGGCGAATTGCCGTCTCGCTGGTGGGGTGCGCAAAAACTTGCGCGGCCTTGCCTACCTCGCAGATTCTGCCGCCGTCCATGACGGCAATGTGGTCGCACAGCGTCTCTGCAACGGAGAGCTCGTGCGTGATGACGACGATGGTAACGTGCAGCTTTTTTTGCAGCGAGCGCAAAAGGTCGAGTACCGAGGCGGTTGCTTCGCTGTCAAGCGCGCTGGTGGCTTCGTCGCAGAGCAGCACGTCTGGCCGATTTGCAAGCGCGCGCGCAATAGCGACTCGTTGCTGTTGACCTCCCGAGAGCTGCGCCGGATAGCTGGTTGCGCGATCTTGCAGATCTACCAGTTCCAGCAGTTCAAGGGCGCGTTTCTCGGCGGCGTCTTTGTCTGCGTGGTCCAGCTCAAGCGGGTAGCTCACGTTCTTCAGCACGTTTCGCTGATTGAGCAAGTTAAAGTCCTGAAAAATCATGCCAATTTTTTTTCGCGCCTGCCTGAGCTGCGGTTTTGAAAGTTGCATCAGGTTTAGGCCGTTAACGATAACTTCACCTGTGTCTGGGCGCTCGAGCAGGTTTATGCAGCGTACCAGCGTTGATTTTCCCGCTCCCGAGAAACCCACAATGCCAAAAATCTCGCCTTGTTCAATGGTGAGCGAAACGTCGTTTACGGCGGTTATGCTCTGCTTTTGCACGCGAAACGTCCGCGAAATATGTTTGAGCTCAATCATGTTCATAGCTTGATAATTCTAGCAGATTAGCCTTGCGCTTGGGAAAGAAGCGACGTGCGAAATGAAGTAGGCACCTGGAAATGCTGTGGTGTACGAAGTGGAAAAAAGGTGCTTTTTTTCTTCTCGGTAAAAAATCGCAATTTTTGCATGGGCACATATACGCAGCTAGATTGCGCGTCACGCCGAGAAACCCCAGCTCAGCCTACTTGTTTCTTCTCGGGGAAAAATTGCAATTTTTGTATCGAACACAAAAAAAGCTAAGGCACCTCTGGGGCACCCTAGCTTTTCCTTAACGTTCGCAAACGCTTTCTAGCGCATCCATATGCCGCTGGCGTTTACTTGATAGCCACCAATGACGGTATTGCGTGCCATGATGCCGTTAGCATAGCAGTAAAACCATGCATTCCAGCCTGAATCCCAGATCCAGCCTCTGCACATAGTGCCGTCTCCCCAGAATCCATACCATTCGCCATCAACAAAGGCCCAGACACCTTTTACCATACGGCCATCGGTTCCACAGTAGAAGTAGTCAGAGTATCCTGAGTCCCAGACCCAGCCTGTGCACATAGCACCGTTAGCCCAGAATCCATACCAGGCATCTCCTACCCAAGCCCAGCAATTGGACATAATGACGCCGTCTTCTTTAAAGTAATACCAAAAACCGTCTATAACTTTCCATTCATTTGTGTCATATGAACCGTCAGCATTTTCATACTTCCAGCCACCATCTTCCCATATCCAGCCTGGGGTATGAGCAGGTGCAGGAGGTGCAGGAATTGCATTCCATATAGCAGAAAGCGTCATGTCTCCAGTCACTACATCGCTTGCAAAGTTCCACTCATTGCCATCTTTTTGCCAGCTACCAAACGTATAGCCACTACGGATTGGATCGGTAGGCCTAGTGACATGAGAGCCATAGGACACCCTTTGAGGTGTGATGAATGAGCCACCAGCAGAATCAAAGCTAACCGTGTAGGTCTTGGCTGTCCAGGTAGCAGTCAAAACCGTATCAACATCGGGCACGATATAGGGGAAGCTCACAGTCTGTCCGCTTGCATCTTTCCAGGTGTTAAAGCGATAGCCTTCTTTAGTTGGCCGCTCTACATCCAAAAGACGTGAGCCCGACAACTGATTTGCCATAACAAGCGTGTCGGCTCCTGTAGAGGCAAATGTGCCCCCATCAGCTTGTAATGTAATAGTGACATAGTGAGCGTCTTTCCATATCGCATAAAACGTAGTATTTGCGGCAATCTGAGGAAAGACGATAGGTGTAGCTACAACGCTAGAACCTTGAGAAGCAGCGTAGCCCAAATATGCCAATCCAGAGGCAGTTTGGGGCACTGGGGTGTAGTTAAAGCCTCCAGCTTGTTCGATGACATCTCCTGGATTTCCATACAGGTATTCCTGCGTAATAGACGGATTATTTTCATAATAGCCGCCGTTTGCATCATACGTAAGACGCATCGTTGCCTTGGTAAAAGTACAGGTTAACCCTTGCTCTAAACCGCCTAACACGGCATTAATTGCAGCAACTGAGCTTTGGTCTGACGTGTTATAAGAAACCGCTTGGGTCATATTTACAATCCAGAAAGGATTTGTGGAATTGTTAATGCCCGGAAGACCAGATCCAGTAAGTAACTTGGTGTTCTTTCCCAAAGTAAGAGAAGATAAATCGTCGCAACCGCTAAACATATTAACCATAGTTGTCACGTCACTTGTGTCAAGAGAGCTCAAATCCAAGGATTCAAGATTAGGGCAGTCTCTAAACATCCGGTTTGTATTTGTGAGTTTTACCCCTTGAAAACTGGGAAGCTTAAGGTCTGAAAGTGCAGAACAATCCTCAAACATACCGCTTGTACTGTTTACTTTTTTCATATCAAACTTAGATACATCAAGTACATTTAATGAAGAGCATCCGTTAAACATCTGGCTCATATTGCTAACGTTTGAAGTATCAAACTTAGAAACGTCAAGAGCAACAAGATAATGACAGTCTTCAAACATTTGGCTCATATTAATCACACTTGACGTTTTAAAGCTTGATAAATTGATTGGATACAATTGCTCGCAGTCTTCAAACATTTGGTTCATATCATCTACTTTTTGCGTATCAAAGCTCGTAATGTCTAGCGAAGACAAGAAGGAGCAGCCTGCAAACATCTCGCCCATCTTAGTAACATTTGCAGTGTTAAAGTTTTTCAAATTAAGTATGTTTAAGCTCGCGCAATCCTCAAACATTTCGCTCATATCTGTCACATTTGTAGTATCAAAAGCAGAAAGGTTTAGAGAAGAAAGCAAACTGCAGCCTTGAAACATTGCCTTCATACTTGTTACACCCGAGGAAACGAACGAGCCCTGGATACTAAGCTCTTTAAGGCTAGGAAGGGCAAAAAGATTTTCACAAGATCCCGTGAGCCCAGTCCCGTCTGTAAAGATTACTTTTTGCAGGGTGGATGCATAAGGCTCAAGCTCTGCCCTTAGTATCTGCCCGTCTGTAATTTGACACACAGTAGCCTCGGTATGCGTACTGTTCCATAAGACATTTGAACCTGTATACGTATGTTCTGTATCCAGATGTGCATTTTGATACTCAGGTACATTGGTGACAGCAACATCCCCACCAGTGCTATCTTTGGTTGTCCAACCTAGTTTTCCACCGGACGCCTTACTTGGAAAGGCACAATCAAAGTTGTTTTTAATAAGTGGAATTTTACAATTAGGACCCATAATGACAGTGTCTAATTTAGAAGCTTTGTAAAAGAATTGATACATTCCTGTACGTGCTCCACCACCCTGGGTTTTTAACCCACTCGTGTCAAAGTTCTGCATATTCACATACGTCAGATTTGAGCACCCCCACAATGCTCCAATCATAGTCCAAACAGAAGCAGTACGAAACGAAGAGAGATCCAAAGAGGTCAAACTAGAGCAAAGTGCAAAGATGTCAGTCAACCTCGTCACTTTGGTTGTGTTAAAAGAAGAAAGGTCTAGTTCAGTTAAGCCCGAACATCCATAAAACATATATCCCATATCTGTAACTGCTTCTGTATCAAAGTTTGTTAAGTCAAGCCCTGTAAGAGATCGACAATTTTGAAACATATATGACATGTCGGTAACAGCAGCAGTATTAAAAGAAGTTAACACAATTGAAGACAGGTTTGAACATCCATTAAACATAGATGCCATATTTGTAACAGAAGAGGTATTAAAAGACGAGAGGTTAAGCACTCCCTCTAGTGCCGAACAGCCACTAAACATAGAAGCTAAACTTGTAATTCCAGTAAGTGAAAATGATCCTTTAAAATCAATTGTTTTTAAATTTGAAAGTGTCGAAAAAAGATTTGTTACATCACCCGTTAGGCCACTTCCATTTTGAAAATCTACCTTGGCGACCGTTTCTTTATGTGCATCAAGCTCGGCCTTGAGTGATTGCGCATCGACCGCTTTCCAAACTAGCGCCTCAGTATGCGTGTCGTCTGCCCAGGTTAAGCCATCAAGATCAGAAACGGCAGAAAAGCCGTGACCTGTGAGCGAGTACACAAATGAATTTGGAATAAGAAAAAGACTAATACTTAAAACTGCTACTGCGAGCAGAGAGAGAGAGAGATTTGAACCCGTTTTGCGCCGTGTGGCGACATTAGATGGTTAGTGTTATCTTGCTGTTTCATTTTGCTCCTTTGTCCTATAACCCCACTATAACCGTAAATAACATAATCCATATAGTAACAGTTTGAAACCAAACGCCACAAGTAAGGTTTGTAAGAGATCAAAAAGCACACAATAAACACACATTTACACAATGTGAACGCGGGCGGGTTTCTCGGCGGTATGGTAAAAAATTGCAATTTTTGCACAGGCAGATATATGCAGCTAGATTACGCGTTTCTCCGAGAAACCCCAGCTCATTCCACTTGTTTCTTCTCGGTAAAAAATTGCAATTTTTGTATCGGGCACAGCAAAACCAGGCCAGCTTAAGAACGCCCTAACCGCACCCAGCTACTTCTTGTTCCTCTGGCGCTTATGATGCAAAATGTCATATGCCGTATAGGCAGAAAGGCCAAACGCGCACACAAAGCCCACAAACCCCAAAAGTGGTATGCCAAAAATGGTAAACTCCGAGCCCGCAAAGTACAAAATCGCACTTCCAATTAAAAGCCCCGCAACAATAATAGCCAGCGCAAGCCTATCGGCAATGTGCGACAAATCCTCGATAGGATCTTCAGAGCCCACAAAGTCCATGTTGAACTTGAGCTGGCCGCGCGTGAGCATGTCGGCAATGACGCCTGCCTGCGAAAGCCCCTGCAAACTCCCTTTCAGCGCTTTTTTGGAATCAATCCCTAACTGCCGCAGTTCACGCTCTACCTTAGAGACCGAGTAGGTTTTCTCGGCGAGATGGGTCTTAATGATTTCCACCATCGAAACTTCAGGAATAAACTCGTCAAGCACGCCTTCAAGCGTGATAAGGCCACGTGCAATCATGGTAAGGTCGCCTGGCAACTGAAGACCATACCGCTGTGCCATCGCAATTAACGCGCCGAGAAACTCGCCTAAGTCAAGCTCGGCTAAGTCCACACTGCCATACGTTTCAATAATGCCGTCCAGCTCTGAAAGGAGCGCTCCGTGATCAATCTGGTCTTTAGGTCCCACAGAAATAGCAATATCTAGCAGGGTAGTTTTTAGGCGCGGGGTGTCCTGAGTTGCCACGGCTTGCATAATTGCCGCGAGCGCTCGCTGATAGCGCGGACTCACATGTCCCACCATTCCCCAGTCAATCCACACAATCTTTTTGTCAGCAATAATGATATTTCCAGGGTGCGGATCTGCATGGAAAAAACCATCGTCAAGCACCTGCTTTGTGTAATTTTCTACAAGCTTTGTGCCAATCTCTTTAATGCTGTAGCCTTCGCGCTTAAGCGCCCCCGGATTTGAGATAGACGTGCCTTTAATGTAGTCCATAACCAGCACGTGTTGCGTAGTCCATTTTGAAAACACGCGCGGCGCCGCTACATAGGCAATACTTGCGTTGTTCGCGCTAAATGTACGCATATTCTGCGCTTCTACCAAAAAATCAGTCTCTTCTTTAAAGCTTTCCCAAAGCTCGCTAATGACAGAATCGTAGTCCAGCACGCGCTCTGCCCCCACAAACGGCCCCACGTGCCTTGCGATGCTTCGTAAAAGCGCAATATCTTGCCCCATAATCTCGCGAACCTTAGGACGCTGCACCTTTACTGCAACATGTTCGCCAGTCACAAGCCGCCCTTTATGCACCTGCGCTATGCTTGCACTTCCCAAAGGCACTGGGTCAAGATAGGAAAAGACCTCGTCAAGTGACACGCCATATTCTTCTTCAAGCACTGCCTTTACTACATCAAAGCTCATGGGCTCTGCGTCGGTTCGCAAGTGCTCAAGAGCCTTGCAAAACTGCTGCGGCAAAATCTCGGAGCGCATAGACAAAATCTGACCCGCTTTTACAAACGTAGGCCCCAAATCCTGCAGCAAATTCACAAGCTGATCTGGCGTAAGTCCAGAGACAAGATGGTATTTTTTTGCTACTTTTACAATTTGGCGAAGGCGCTTTAATTTCTCTCTCCGAGAATACACGCCTTCTTTTGTCTT